>JAMPAW010000058.1 GCA_023666975.1 Clostridium sp. | reverse complement strand
AAGAAACATACAAACGCTTGCATGGTGAGAGTTCCCTGAAGAGCACGCAAATAAATGATACGGAACGCAGGGCATAAGTTTCTCTGAAAGCCGTAGGTTACGAACAGAGGCAGAGACATTCTGGTTTCGGACAATTCGCAAATATGAAAACCAAGCAGATATATTCTCATGGCAGAAAATGTAAGAAACGAGCCAGAGCGCAGAAATTGGTTTTTCAAATCATAGCGATAAAAAATATTAAGCGATTGCCCCGTAAAATATAGTCATTCTATTGCGGTTGTACTTGAGCGGCTGCAAGACAGGCCTCAAAATAAATTTGTGCAATTTGAATAAAAAAAGCAAAAAATTACGACGAAAAAACAAAGAAATCACGTTGAAAAGGAAATATTTAATGAGAAAATTAACAAAAATAGGCAGTTATTTGTTATTTTGCACAAAAAGACTTTCAATTTTAAAGGTTTAATGTTATAATTACCACATATTCTTGCATAAAGGGGTGACACTATGATTAAGAAAGAAATGATAGCCATGCTTTTAGCTGGCGGACAGGGAAGCAGACTCGGAGTACTGACGTCTAATCTGGCTAAGCCCGCAGTTGCTTTTGGCGGAAAGTACAAAATTATCGATTTTCCACTCAGTAACTGCATCAATTCTGGCATTGATACAGTGGGTGTGCTGACGCAATACAGACCGTTAAGATTGAATCAGCATATAGGAATTGGTATTCCTTGGGATTTGGATCGCAGCATCGGAGGAGTAACCGTATTGCCGCCATATGAGAAGAGCGAAAACAGTCAGTGGTATACCGGTACTGCTAATGCGATTTATCAGAATTTAGAGTATATCGATTATTATAATCCGGAATATGTACTTATCTTATCAGGTGACCACATCTATAAGATGGATTATGAAGTGATGCTAGACTATCACAAGTCAATGGAAGCAGATATTACATTGGCTACTTATGAAGTGCCAATGGAAGAGGCAAGCCGTTTTGGTGTTGTGATTACTGACGGCAATGGCGTGATTCAGGAATTTGAAGAGAAGCCGGAGAAGCCGAGAAGTAATAAGGCATCTATGGGTATCTATATCTTTAAGTGGAGTGTGCTCAAGGGGGCATTACAGGAACTTAAGGATGTCCCGTCATGCGATTTCGGAAAGCATATTATTCCGCATTGCCATGAGCATGGCTCTAAGGTAGTCGCTTATGATTTCAAGGGTTATTGGAAGGACGTTGGAACCCTTGGTTCTTATTGGGAAGCGAATATGGAACTGGTGGATATTATTCCGGAGTTCAATCTCTATGAGGAGTTTTGGAGAATCTATACCAAGAGTGATATTTTACCGCCTCAGTACGTTGATGAATCGGGAACGGTTACGGAGAGTATCATCGGTGAAGGCACAGAGGTATATGGAGAAGTCAGCCATTGCGTAATCGGCTCCGGCGTCACTATCGGAAAAGGTGCTGTTGTCAAGGATTCGATTATTATGAATAATACGGTAATCGGGGAAGGTGCTGTTGTCGATAAGGCCATTATTGCCGAGAATGTGGAAGTAGGCAATAATGTAGAGCTGGGTATTGGCGAAGAAGCGGTAAACGAGTACAAACCACAGATTTATTCCTTTGGTCTTGTGACAATTGGTGAGAATTCGGTTATTCCAGATGGTGTTAAGGTAGGTAAAAATACAGCGATTTATGGTGTTACCGAGAGTTCAGAGTATCCGGACGGATTGTTGAAGAGTGGTTCTAGTTTGATAAAGGTAGGTGACTTAGCATGAGAGCAATCGGAATTATTTTAGCAGGTGGTAACAGCAGCAGAATGGGGGAATTATCTGCAAAGCGGGCGGTGGCAGCAATGCCTGTTACAGGTAGCTATCGTGCCATCGACTTTTCTTTGAGTAATATGACTAACTCCCATATTCAGAAGGTGGCTGTATTTACACAGTATAATTCGCGTTCATTGAATGAACATCTGAATTCCTCCAAATGGTGGGATTTTGGCAGAAAGCAGGGTGGCTTATATCTGTTTACGCCGACGATTACTTCTACCAATAATGTTTGGTATCAGGGTACGGCAGATGCGCTTTATCAGAATATTAATTTCCTGAAGGAAAGCCATGAGCCATATGTTGTCATTGCCAGTGGTGACGGAATTTACAAGCTGGATTATAACAAGGTATTGGAGGAGCATATTAAAAAAGGCGCAGATATTACGATTGTCTGCAAGGATATTAATCCGGAGGAAGATGATGTCAGCCGTTTTGGTGTCGTAAAGTGTAATGAAGATATGCAGGTGGTTGACTTTGAAGAGAAACCGCTGGTTGCCCAGACCTCAACCGCATCAATCGGTGTCTATGTGATTCGCAGAAGGCAGCTGATTGAATTGCTGGAGGCATGTGCCAAAGAGGGAAGAACGGATTTCGTTAAGGATATATTAATCCGTTACAAAAATGTCAAAAAGATATACGCATACAAAATGGATTCCTACTGGAGAAATATCGGAACCATTGATTCCTACTATAAGACCAATATGGATTTCCTGAAAAAAGACATAAGGGATTACTTCTTCCGGCAGTATCCAGACGTATACTCTAAGGTTGAAGATTTACCGCCGGCAAAATATAATGGGGAAGCCGTGGTAAACAACAGCCTGATTGCCAGCGGATGTATTATTAACGGTACGGTTGAGAATTCCGTATTGTTTAAGAAAGTGTATGTGGGTAATAATTGTGTGATTCGCAATTCGATTATTTTGAATGATGTGCATATTGGGGATAATTCAGTGATAGAGAATTGTATTGTAGAGAGTCGTGATACATTACGTGCTAACACAATTCATACAGCGGAACAGGGACAGATTAAAGTTGTTGTGGAGAAAAATTTCCGCTATGCGCTGTAGTCCTTTTCTGGAGAAGGAAGTACAAAAGGGGAGAAGTCCTGGCAAAATGGACTTTATATAATGTAATTACAAAAGGGGTGTAGCATATGGAGATTACGGATATTAGACTTAAAAGAGTTACCAAAGACGGTAAGATGAAAGCAGTTGCTTCCATTACCTTGGACAACGAGTTTGCAGTGCATGATATTAAGGTAATTGAAGGTGAAAAGGGGTTATTCATTGCAATGCCAAGCCGTAAGGCCGCAGATGGAGATTACAGAGACATTGCGCATCCCATTAATCAGGCGGCGAGGGAGCGTATTCAGTCATTAATTTTAGCTGAGTATGAGAAGGTATTGGCAGAGGAAGAACAACTGCAGTAAGATACATGATTAATAAATGCTGTATAAGCCGGAGATGAAGAATCTTCGGCTTATTTTCTCATGTGAGGAAATAATGTCTTGAATTATTTTGATAAAAGGATAAAATACTAATAGACATTTGCGATTACTTAACTGTAGCAGATTGGAGGATTGAATATAATGGAAAAGATTAAAGCCGTGATATTGGCAGCGGGAAAGGGAACCAGAATGAAATCGGAGCTGCCCAAAGTTATTCATGAGGTGTTGGGAAAACCAATGGTTAGTTATTCGATAGAGGCGGCAATGGAGGCCGGTGCGGAGGCTTCCGATATTTGTCTGGTAGTAGGGCATAAGGCAGAACTGGTAAAGGAGGCTGTAGGGGATAAGGTGCAATATGTACTGCAAAAGGAACAGCTGGGAACCGGCCATGCCGTAAAGTGTGCACAGGACTTTATCGGCGAGGAGGGACTTACCATGGTGCTTTGCGGAGATACGCCGCTGATTACGGGCCATACATTAAAGCGATTAGTGGAAACACATCTTTCCGACAAAAATGCAGTCACGGTATTGACCGCAAGAGTAGATGACCCCACAGGGTATGGACGTATCATTAAAGATAATTGGGGCAAGTTTGTCAAGATTGTGGAGCAAAAGGATGCGACGCTGGAGGAGCAGAGGGTAGATGAGATTAATTCCGGTATGTATCTGTTTGATTCAGCGGTCTTAAGCAAGGCACTCTCGATGATTACGAATAACAATGCACAGAGCGAATACTATCTGACGGATACCATTGAGATTGTGAAGTCTCAGGGAATGGGAGAGGTTGCGGCAATGGTGGTTAGTGATGCGGACGAGATTAAAGGAGTAAATTCCAAGGAGCAGTTAAAAGAGGCGGAAGAGATTTTGAAAAAGCGGGCATGATAATATGTGGACATTTTGGAAAAGGAAAAATGAGGAACCGGTTATGAAGCTGATTGTGGGTTTGGGCAATCCTACGGCAAAATATGATAAGACGAGACACAATGTAGGATTTGAAGTGATAGACAGGTTAGTTGATCAATATAATATACCATTAGATGTCAGTAAGCATAAGGGAATATACGGAAAGGGCAGGATAGAGGGACTGTCAGTAATTTTGTTAAAGCCGATGACCTATATGAACCTAAGCGGCGAAAGCATTCGAGAGGTGGCAAATTACTACAAAATTCTTCCTGAGGATATCATTGTCATTTACGATGATATTCATTTGGATGCGGGAAGACTGCGTATTCGTGAAAAGGGAAGTGCCGGTGGACACAATGGAATAAAAAATATCATCAGCCAGCTGGGGACGGAGGAATTTCCAAGGATTCGCATAGGCGTGGGAATGAAGCCGCCGAAAATGGAACTGGTGGACTATGTGCTGTCACGATTTTCGCCGGAGGACCAACAGTTGATGGATCGTGGGTACGAACGGGCTTGCGAGGCGTTGAAGCTGCTTTTGGCAGATAATATTCCGGAAGCAATGAATCAGTTCAATGGAAAGTAATGTCCTTTTCAGATACAGGCAGTTCGGCAAATGTGCGGAGCGTTATTGGTAAAAAGAATGTTGAGGAGAAAAATATGGAGATGTTGAGAGAGCCGTTTAGGCTTTCGGAGTTAAAATCACAGTATGAACATGCTAAGGCAAAGAAGCAGACACCGGTTGAAATCAGCGGAACAGACGGATTTGCCCGGTATTATACAATGGACTGTCTGGCAGATGACAGGATAAAGCTGATTGTAACCTACAGTGAGGACCGCGCAAAGACAATATTAGATGAGTATAGTTTTTTTGACCGGAATATCCTCTATTATCCGGCAAAAGATGTTTTGTTTTACAGTGCAGATATCCATGGTCATACGATACTGCGCCAGCGTATGGAGGTTATCAGGAGCATTATTGAAAACAATATTTCAACCGTGGTGGTTTCGATAGATGCGCTGCTTAACAAGGTGGTGCCGTTAGAGGAGATTAGGAAAAATATTATCACTGTTCAGACAGGGGAGTCGCTGGACTTGGAGGAGATGAAGAAACGTCTGGTTTCGCTCGGCTATGAGCGGAATGACTGGGTAGACGGTGTCGGACAGTTTGCAGTCAGGGGAGGTATCTTGGATATCTTCCCGATGAGTAGTGAGTGCCCCTACCGCATAGAGCTTTGGGGCGAGGATATTGACAGTATAAGAAGTTTTGATGTGGAGAGCCAGAGAAGTATTGAAAATATGGAAGAACTGTCAATCTATCCCGCTGCAGAGATGATTCTTCATCAGGAGAGGATTGACAGAGGGATGGCCAAAATTGAAAAGGAGCATAAAGCCTATGCAAAGAAGCTCAAAACCGAGTTTAAGACGGAGGAATATGCCCGGATTAACGGAGAGGTAGAAAAATTAAAGGAAGAACTGGAATATTTTCACAGTGCCATGGGAATTGACGGATATATCGGATATTTTTATGATCAGCTGGAGAGTTTCCTTGACTATATGCCGGAGGACACGGTGATTTTTGTAGATGACCCGGCACACATTCAGTCGCGGGCGGAGGTCTGCCAGCTTGAATTCAGGGAGAGTATGGTCAGCCGTTTAGAAGGGGGCTATATGCTGCCGGGACAGGCAGATGTGCTGTTTGACTACCGGCAGATCGTGGGGAGAATTGCCGTAAAGGATACCGTTTTGTTCAGTATATTAAGTCAGCATGACAATATCTTTGAACCGGGTAAGGTGCTTATGTTTGACACCAAAATGGTGCCTACATATCACCACAATTTTGATATGCTGCTGAAGGATATCAAGATGTGGAAGAAGGACAATTACCGGATATTATTATTTTCGCCGTCGGCAACCCGAGGAGAACGGCTGGCAAAGGATTTACAGGATCAAGATGTAAATTGTTTCTTTTCGGCTGACCACAACCGGACACTGGCATCGTCCGAGATGATGGTGACCAACGGGCGGTTGAAAGCGGGATTTTCTGTACCGGAGATTAAGCTGGTCGTACTGACGGAAGGGGATATTTTTGGACAGAAGAAAACGAAGAAGCGTAAGAAGAGAAAGCCGCTTTATACCGGAGAGAAAATCAACAGCTTTGACGATTTGCGTGTCGGAGATTATGTGGTGCACGAAAGGCATGGTCTGGGAATATATCTTGGCATCGAGAAGATAGAGGTTGATAAGGTGGCAAAGGATTATATTTCCATTGAATACAGCGGAGGGGCAAAATTATTTATTCTGGCATCGCAGCTTGATTTGATACAGAAATATTCTTCAAAAGAAGGAAGAAGACCGAAGTTAAATAAGCTTGGCGGGCAGGAATGGGAAAAGACAAAGAACAGGGTCCGGGGACAGGTCAAGGAGATTGCCAGAGAACTGGTGGATTTATATGCCGTGCGCCAGTCAAAAGAGGGTTATGCTTTTTCTAAAGATACAATATGGCAGAAGGAGTTTGAGGAACTGTTTCCCTATGAGGAGACGGAGGACCAGTTAAGGGCGATTGAGGATACGAAGGCGGATATGCAGAGCAGAAAAATAATGGACCGCCTGATTTGTGGAGATGTCGGATACGGTAAGACGGAGATTGCAATCCGGGCCGCCTTTAAAGCAGTACAGGACGGTAAGCAGGTGGCATATCTTGTGCCGACGACGATTCTGGCACAGCAGCACTATAATACGTTTAAAGAGCGCATGCAGGATTTTCCGATTCAGATAGGAATGTTATCCAGGTTTTTGTCTGCCAGGGAACAGAAAAAGACGTTGGAGGACTTGAAAAAAGGGCAGCTTGACATTATTATCGGAACCCACAGGCTGTTGTCGAAGGATTTGGACTACAGTAATCTGGGTCTGCTGGTCATTGACGAGGAACAGCGGTTCGGGGTCGCTCACAAAGAAAAAATCAAACAGATGAAGAAAGATGTCGATGTGCTGACGCTGACGGCAACGCCGATTCCCCGGACACTCCATATGAGCCTGATTGGAATCAGGGATATGAGCCTGCTGGAAGAACCGCCGGTAGACCGGAAAGCGATTCAGACATATGTGCTGGAATATAATCAGGAGCTGGTAAAGGAGGCGATTACCAGGGAGCTTGCCAGAGGAGGGCAGGTTTACTATGTATATAACCGGGTGAACACGATTGCAGATGTGGCGGCAGATTTGATGAAAATTATGCCGGAGGTAAGGATATCCTTTGCCCACGGGCAGATGAAGGAAAAGGAACTGGAAGATGTCATGTATGCCTTTATCAACAAGGAGATTGACGTTTTGGTGACGACGACGATTATTGAAACGGGACTGGACATTGCGAACGTCAATACGATGATTATCCATGATGCGGAGAATTTCGGTTTGGCACAGTTGTACCAGCTGCGTGGGCGGGTAGGACGCTCGGATAAAACGGCCTATGCATTTTTAATGTATAAACGGGATAAAATGTTAAGGGAGACTGCAGAAAAGCGCCTGAAGGCTATCCGGGAATTTACGGATTTGGGTTCAGGGTATAAGATAGCCATGAGGGATTTGGAAATTCGCGGTGCCGGTAATCTGCTGGGGGCGGACCAGTCAGGGCATATGGCGGCGGTGGGATATGATTTGTATTGTAAGATGTTAAACGATGCGATTCTGCGGCAGAAAGGCGAGGCAGTGGAGGAGGAGTTTTCCACGAATATAGACCTTCCGGTAGATGCTTATATCCCGTCTACCTATGTCAAAAATGAGATGACCAAGCTGGAGCTTTATAAGCGGATATCTGCCGTTTGGACAAAAGAGGACTATGAGGATATGCTGGACGAATTGACAGACCGATTTGGAGAACCGCCGGCAGAGGTGATTAACCTGCTGACCATTGCGCAGCTTAAGGCTTTTGCCCATGCCGCATTTATTTCCTCGATTATCTATAAGAATAAACAGATTCATATTGAAATGGCGGCCGGCGTGAAGGTGAGCATGGATAAGCTCGATGCCTTTTTAACAAAATACTTAAATAATATCCGTGTGGTGGCAGGAACAAACTCCGGTTTTGTCGTCGATTTGGAAAAGAAGAGCCTGAAAAATTTTCTTCATGAGCTGGAGAATATTGTGGCGGATATTGATGAGTTGATTGAAAGGTAGATTTGGTGTACAATAGCAGTATATACGTGTGATAAGGAAATCATTATGGCAGAGAAAAAGGGAAAGCGGCAATTGAATAGTCAGAGTGGGGAAGGGACCGAGTACAAGCGCTGGCAAATGCCGGTCACGGTTTGTGCGTTTGTCCTGTTGATTATCCTTGCGCTGGCAGGTCTTTGGAAGCTGTCGGGAGAGAGCGACAAGCCTGCGAATAAGCTGGTGTTTACGGTCGGAAAAGAGGAGGTTTATCTTGATGAGGTGAACCTGTGTATTCTTCAGAATGTGGTGAACCTTGGAATAACCAGCAGTACGTTATCCGATACGACGGCAGAGGACGGTACGGGTGCTGCCGAGTATTATAAGCAGGAAATATTAGAATTGATTATGGATTATAAAGTGGCGTATATGACAGCCCAAAGCAGGGGAATTGAATTGACAGAAGATGAGGAGGATGAGGTTAGAAGAGATGCTGTTCAGTATATGGGAAGCATTAACGGCAGTGTCTTAAAAGAACTGGGAATTACGCAGGAGCGCGTGGCAGAGATCTATCGGCAGCGTTATCTTGCCCGGAAGCTGGAAGATACGGTGACCGAAGGAGTAACAATAGAAGACCAGAACTATTGTACGATGTATATCATGTTGTTTCCGAAGGTGAAAATGGCAGAAAATGGTGATTATGAACGGCAGGAGGACGGTGAGACACCGGTAATGCTTTCTGATGAAGAGATCAAAGCCCAAAAAACAGACGCGGATTCCGCTTATCAGGAGCTTCTTGACGGTGCTGATGTTCAAAAGACGGCAGAAAAATATGGTGTTGGTGAATATTCCGGAGAGGAGAGTAATCTGGCAGACAGCTTTGGGGAACCATTTTCCCAATATGCCAATTCGCTGAAAGAGGGAGAGTGTAGTCCGGTACTGGATATTGAGAGCGCATATGCAATTATCAAGATGATTACGGTCAATAATGAAGAACTTGCCAATCAGATTCTTGAATATTACAAATCAGATTTGGCGAAGGACAAGATAGCAGAAGAAAAAATAAAATGGTATGAGGAAACGGGAGTGGAAGAACAGCCGCAATTTAACGGCAGTACATGGAGAAATATTTCCTTATATGATTTTACACGATATATGGAGGAATAGCCATGAGATATGGGAAAAAGATAACTGCAGCGATATTGGTGTTGATTGGTATTTCGACCTTGTGTGGTTGTGGGGAGAAGCAAAATGAAGCCGCCGCCGAGGTGGTATATGAGTATGGTAAATGTACGGTGACTTATGGAGAATATTACATCTATGCGAAGACGATAGCGGAGGATTATCAGAAGAGTTATGGAAACGGAATCTGGAGTCTGGAGCTCACCACCGATGAGGGGCAGAGCAGTGTAAAAGATGTGACCATTCGTGATATCATTGCGGATATTAATCGGGTGAAAGTGCTGATTGCACAGGCTGAAGAGTTAAAGGTAGCCTTAGGGGATAATGAGAAAGCGGAGGCAGAGAGCACGGCCGTGGCATTCTATAACGGCCTGACGGAGAAGGATATCCGTGAAACAGAGGTGACAAAGGAATTGATTCAGCAGGTTATAGAAGAAAATATGCTTGCAGAAAAAGTCTATAAGCAAATTATTGCTGATTATGATTTTGAGATATCCGAAGAAGAGGCGAGAATGTCTACATTTTACGATATGGTTTTTGAGTGCTATGAGGCCAAACCGGACGGAACAGTGGAGGAATTTACCGACGAGAAGAAGGCGGCACAGCTACAGCGGGCAAACGAGGCATTGTCTACTTTGGCCCAGGAGGAGGATGCGTCCTATGATGAAATCGTGCAGCAGTATGATCTTCAATATTCTGCTTCCTATACGATGTCGCGGGCGGAACTGGTAGAGGAGTATGGTGAAATGGTAGCTGACCGGATTTTGGAATTGTCGGACGGCGCCGTTAGCGCAGTAATCCAGAGTGAGTATGGATACCATATTTTTAAGATGTTTAAGGCAAATGACGAGGAACTGACCAAAAAGAACAAAGAAGCGATTATCGCACAGAAGCAGAAGGAATATTTCAGCGGCGTCTATGGAGAATGGGCCAAAAAATATGAATCGCATTTCAGTATGGGAGATGTTGATATGGAGCTGGTAAACCGATTTCCTTTTTCTGAGGAATAGACGATAAAACAGGAGGAAGCAGTATGGAACTTGAGCATCAGCATGCGGAGGTATGCGAGTGTAATGCGATTCATCAGAATGTGGTGGACAGGGTGAGGAAACTCATGCCGGAAGAAGAAACGTTATATGATTTGGCAGAATTGTTTAAGGTATTTGGCGATACGACCAGAGTGCGTATCCTTTGCGCTCTGTTTGAGAGTGAAATGTGCGTGTGCGATATCTCTGTTCTGCTTGGTATGAGCCAATCCTCGATTTCCCATCAGCTCAGGGTGTTGAAAACGGCCAAACTGGTGAAAAACCGTAAAGACGGCAAGGTCGTCTATTATTCGCTGGACGACGAGCATATTAAGCATATTTTTGAGCAGGGATTAGAGCATATCAGTGAGTAGGACGGGAAGCAAAAAACGCAAAGACACTATAGTCTTTGCGTTTTTTGACCTGCAGAAGATGGGACTTGAACCCACACGGGTGTTACCCCACTAGAACCTGAATCTAGCGCGTCTGCCATTCCGCCACTTCTGCATATCCTCATAAAGTGGTTGTAAAAAATCCAACCGAATCAGACGACTTTTATATAGTATAATATTTTACGGAAAAATGCAAGTGGAAATTGAGGATTTACATAAAATATCTGTTTTTCCATAAAATTTGGTTGTAAGGAGAATGGCAGAAGTATATAATACAGATAAATTATTTTAAACACAGGAGAATCGATATGGGTACATTTAATGTGGAATTAAAGAAGGTAGTAGATGACAGCTATGAAATTGAAACCGGCTTTGCGCTGGAAAAGAAGCTGGTTAGCGATTTAAAAAACGGTCTGGTGGGAGGTATCCATAAATTTGCAATTGTGACAGACAGCACGGTGAAGGAGTTGTACGCAAATCAGCTGTATAGCTTGTTAGTAGATGCAGGATATCAGGCGGATTTATTTGTATTTGAGGCGGGGGAGAAGCAGAAAACACGCAAGACCAAGGAAGAGATTGAGGATGCGATGCTGGAAAAGGGATATCGCAGGGACTGCTGCATTATAGCCGTAGGTGGTGGTGTGGTAACGGACCTTGCAGGCTTTGTCGCAGGGACGTTTGGAAGAGGAGTTCCGTTTATCAATTATGCTACAACGCTGTTGGCAGCAGCAGATGCATCTGTAGGCGGGAAAACTGCCGTAGATACCCCGCTGGCGACAAACCTGATTGGACTGTTTAATCAGCCAAGGAAGGTGTATCTGGATATTGCAACATGGAAAACCCTGCCGGAGCGTCAGGTGGTAAGCGGGCTGGCAGAGACCATAAAACACGCATGTATTGCAAGCCGTGAGCTTTTTGACTATCTGGACACGCACATGGAGGGCATTTTGTCCATGGACAGGGAAGCGTGTGAGTACATTGCCGGGGAAAACTGCCGTATAAAGTATGAGGTCGTGATGAAAGATGAGCGGGAAAGTGGGTTGAGGGAGATTTTGAATCTCGGTCACACGGTGGGACGTGCGATTGAGACCGTGAGTGATTATCGTTTACTCCACGGAGAGGCAGTTTCCATTGGTCTGACTGCCGAGGTAAGGCTGGCACATCAACTGGGCTATATGACAGAAGAGGAGCGTGAGCTTGTCATTGCTTTGCTGGCAAAAGCAGGGCTTCCGACTGCAATACCGGACTATATCGACAGGGAATCATTGGTGAAAAAACTTTATACCGATAAAAAAGTGAGGGACGGAAAATTGCGGTTTGTGATTCAAAAGGGAATCGGAGATGTTGTTGAGTTTGAGGACGGTGTTTTTGCTGCTCCGATAGAGGAGAGTGTGGCAAGGGCAATTATTATGGACATGTGATGGGCGGAGTGTATTTATCACAGTGAAAAATGGTTAATTTATTTGCCTGAAAGTTAAAATCAATTCAATTGTGCAAAGGAGCATTTTCTGATACGATGATTTTGTAAAACTCTTTATGGAAATGACGATTGAGGAGGATGCTTTATGCGGATTGGAGAAGTGATTCGTCAATACAGAAAAGAACAAAATATGACACAGGAGGAAATGGCAAAGAGACTGGGAGTAACCACTCCTGCCGTAAACAAATGGGAAAGGGGCGTGACACAGCCGGATATTATGCTGTTAGCTCCGATTGCCAGACTGCTGGGAATTACATTGGAGACATTGCTATCCTTTCAGGAGGAGCTGACACAGGAGGAAATCAACGGACTGGTGGAGGAGGTTGACCGGAAGCTGGAACAGGAGGATTATGAGGAGGTATTCCGATATGTATCGGACATCATTCGGGAATATCCGAATTGCCACGGGTTAATCTGGCAGATGGCGGTGCTTTTAGATGCCAGAAATTTATTTTTCCAATGTACGGAAGATGAAGCGGCCGAGGCGGAGGCTTATGAGGAACAAATCTTAGAATGGTATCAGCAGGCTTTGGGAAGCAGTGACACAAAGGTGCAGAAAAGCGCAGCGGATTCGCTGTTCCATTATTATGTGAGAAAAGAACGATATGAGAAAGCCGGGGAGTACCTGCATTATTTTCCGGAGGAGGGAACAGAGCGCAAGCGGATGCAGGCGTTGATTTACAGCAGGACGAACCGCACAGAAGAGGCATATAAGGCATATGAGGAAATCCTGTTTTCTGAATGTCAGGTCTTGAGTCTGGTGTTTAACAGTCTGTATATGCTGGCTGCCGAAGCGGGAGACACGGAAAAGGCGAAGAAATATACGGAAAAGGCAAGCAGTCTTGCCCGGCTGTTTGAAATGGGAGAATACCGTGAGGTGTCCTGTAAGCTAGAGCCTGCCGTACAGGAGAAAAATGTAGAAGAAACACTTGCGGTTGTCCGGTCACTGCTTGCTTCTGTCGGGTCGATAGGCGGGTTTACCGGTTCATGGCTGTATGAGCATATGCAGTTTAAAGAGATTTCGGCTTCTTTTGTGCAAAAACTTTACAGTGATTTGCTGGAAGGGTTTTCCGATAAAGAGACATTTGGCTATATGGAAGGTAATGTGGAGTGGGAAGAACTGCTTTGCGGCAAACAGGACGTTAGACGGACAGTGTGGAAAAGTTCCGAAATTGGTGATATTGCAGAAAGCGGGCATTTTGAAAAATAGGATTAGGAGGTAACAAAAATGGGTTTTACAGAATCATTTACAGCAGCATTTCTTATTTTGGTGGTTGTGGCATTGGTGATTAGTGCCATAGGCTTTTATAAGTATGTGTATTTTATTTCATTGGGGTATGGATTTTCGATAGCGGGTATCGGCGTGGCAATGCTGGTTCTTTTTGCTGACCGGTTAAACGCGGCAACGGTCATTGCCTGTGTATTGTTTCTGATTTACGGCTGCAGGCTGGGCGGCTATCTGCTGGTTCGGGAGTTGAAAAGTGCTTCCTACCGCAGCACGATGAAAAAAGAAATCAAGGACGGTTCCGATATGAAGCTGGTGGCAAAGGTAAGTATTTGGATTAGCTGTTCCCTGCTCTATGCATTACAGGTTTCCCCGGTTTTCTTCCGGCTGCGAAATGGCGGTGACGTAGACGGATTTGCCTATGCGGGCATTGTCATTATGGTATGTGGTATTGTTCTGGAATCAATGGCGGATTTGCAAAAGTCAGCCGCCAAAAAGAAAAACCCGAACCGTTTCTGCGACAGCGGGCTGTATAAAATCGTCCGCTGCCCGAACTATCTCGGTGAGGTTTTGTTCTGGACCGGTGTACTGGTTGCCGGCATGAATACCCTGACAGGAGCATGGCAGTGGGCTGCGGCAATTATCGGCTGGGTGTGTATCGTATATATTATGTTTGGCGGCGCAAGGCGGCTGGAAATCCGGCAGAACCGGAACTATGGTGAAGATGAGGAATATCAGGCTTATGTGAAAAAGACACCGATTCTGCTGCCACTGGTGCCCCTCTACAGTGTGGAAAAATATAAGTGGCTGGTGGGGTAGAACTCCATACCGCATGTTAATACTGGTTGTATTATATTGTCAGACGGATTTTGGAGAAAGAAATGAGACCGCTATACATAGGGGGATACAGGAATGCCAAAGAAAAAGACAATCTACCGGAAAGGGATAATATGTGCAGTCATTCTGATTCTTGTCCTGCATATAGCGGCCAGATTTCACGGCTTTTGCGATTGGTATGTGGTCCGTATATTTCCGGTATGGATTAATACATATGGAAGATTTAATGGACTGTTTCCCTTTTCTGTCGGGGAATGGCTGATTGTGGCAGGCATACTGCTGGTATTGCTTGCCCTGGTCAGTGGGATTTTATACATTTTCCGGAAAGGAAATGTGCGGTACAGAAGCTTTGTACAGAAATTTTATAAGGTGTTTTTGGCGGTCGTGGTGTGCGTGGCACTCCTTTACACCTTGAATTGCAATATCTTATATAACTGTTCCGTTCTGGATGCTGCATGGGAGACAAAGGACAGGGAATACTCGAATCAGGAGCTGCGGATTCTAAGGGATTATCTGGTGCAGCAGATTAATATCCTGTCGGAGCAGGTGGAGCGGGACGAAAAGGATAGGATACGATATAATGGGGACATCGGGCTGGCGGCAAAACGGGCCATGGCTGGATTGTCCGGCCGATATGGGCGGTTGGGCGGATATTATCCGCAGGCAAAGCCGCTGCTTGGTTCCCGGTTGATGACTTTAACGAATACAGCGGGTATCTATTTTCCCTTTTCACTGGAGGCGAATTATAACCGGGAAATCTATATCAAGGATTGTCCGGCAAACATTTGTCATGAATACGCACATTTAAAGGGATACATCTATGAAGACGAGGCCAGCTTTCTCGCCTATCTGGCATGTACCGGCAGTGATGACCTTCTGTTTCAGTACTCCGGGTATTTTTCGGTCTATGATTATGTTGACAGTGCCTATCAGGAAAGTATTGGAGACGAACAATATTCGGAACTGGTTTGGTCAGAGCAGCTGGCAGATTTCAATTATCTGGCATCGTATGACTGGCTGACGTGGTTAAATGAGGAGGCGGAGGAAGCGGTTTATGACACGGAAGAGGATTCGCCTCTCAATGTGGATAGTATGCATCAAATCAGTGATGCCGTGACCGATACAAGCTTGAAAATGTACGGTGTAGAGGACGGGATCGCCAGTTATGACCGTGTGACGGAGCTTTTGCTGCAATATTATGACGGCGATTTATACTGATAATCATTAGAAGCAGACAGGCAGGTGATGAGAGATGAAGCGCATTAAGCTTACCGTTGCATATGACGGTACAAATTATTGCGGCTGGCAGATACAGAAAAACGGAATTACAGTGGAAGAGGTGCTAAACCGAACGCTGAGTAAATTTTTTCATGAGGACATTGCTGTAATTGGAGCAAGCCGGACAGATTCCGGCGTACATGCCATGGGAAATGTTGCAGTATTTGACGCTGAGGTAACCATGCCGCCGGAGAAAATCAGCTATGCGATTAATAATCTGCTGCCGAATGATATCCGGATTCAAAAATCGGAGGCGGTAGCGGCGGATTTTCACCCGAGATATTGCGACACGAAAAAGACATATGAATATTGCATTTATAATGCGCAGTTTCCGAATCCGATGGTACGGTTGTATTCTCATTTTGTCTACTATCATTTAGATGAGGAAAAAATGCAGCGCGGAGCGGATTATCTGGTTGGAGAACATGATTTTAAAAGTTTTTGTACCCCCAAAGAGGAGGTGGAAAATACCGTCAGGACGATATATTCCATTCAGGTGACCAGGGAAGGGAATATGGTGCGCATCCGTATGAGCGGAAACGGTTTTCTGTATAATATGGTGAGAATTATTGTTGGCTCATTGATGAAGGTGGGAATGGGAATGATCCCGCCGGAGCAAATAAAAGAGATATTGGAGGCAAAGGACCGGACAAAGGCGGGTCATAAGGCGGCAGCCTGTGGTCTGACGCTGTTGGAAGTGGAATATTTATAAAATGAGGTAAGATGAAAATGGATAAAACAGAATTGGTACCCAAAAGCATAGAAGATAAAGAAGGATATCTGGAATGTGAAAAATGGTGGATTTTTGCCGTGTTAATGTTTGTAGGCGGATTTTACGGTGCATATACCTACTCGACCAGAGGAGGTGTATTTTGTAATGCGCAGACGGCTAATTTTGTTTTATTCGCTATGGCAGTGGGAAACGGGAGATGGTACAATGCGGTATACTATTTGATACCGATGAGTGCCTATTTGCTGGGTGCAATTGTTTCGGAAGCAGTTCCGAAGCCGATTAAGAAAAGGCATTTAATCCGCTGGGATACATTATTGATTTTTATTGAAATGGTCGTGGTTGTCGTTTTGGGGCTTTTGCCGGAAAGCGCACCGTTTCAGATTTCTCAGGTGGCAATTAACTTTATTTGTTCCATGCAATATAATACATTTCGTCAGGCGCAGGGGATTCCGATGGCGACGACCTTTTGTACAAATCATTTGCGCCAGACCGGTGTTGCAATCGTAAAGGCTGTCAGGAAGCATGGGGACAAAGAGCAGATGAGCAGGCTGTTCAATCATGCGATTATGCTGTGTGTCTTTGTACTGGGGGGAATTTTATCGACAGTATTGTGTGGTGCATTTAAAGGAAAAGCGATATGGGGGACGTTGATTCCCCTGTGTATTGTATTTATGGATTTGCTGTATGCAGATTTGAAAAAGGAACATGAATATATTGAAGTCACTCCGCACGGACATTGAGTGAACCGGAGAAGGTAGTTGAATTAAACTGGTAAAATGCTATATAAATGCACAGGCATATGGTTAACGATAACTGCATTTGCCTGTGCATTTCCTGTGTCTGTCATACGGTGATAAGCTCGTATTCTCTTGAGCCGATTCCCAAAGCAGCAGCGGCTTCAATGGTGTGTATTCCGTTGCGGGATTCGATGCGCTCAATTAAATGATCCCTGCCCGGGTCATCTGCGGCATATACCAAATCGATACATGCCTGATCAATGGCAACCGGGTCAAGAGAAACCAGTATGCCAATATCCTGCATACAGGGGTCTTCTGCCACGGCACAGCAGTCACAGTCCACGGACATATTTTTCATGACATTGACATAAATGGCCTTGTCCTGAAAATAGTTTGTGATAGAAGCTGCGGCATCGGCCATAGACTCTAAAAAGGAGTCATGGTCTGCTGTCCATATTTCTTCCGGCACGCCGGCACCGTGAATATAAGCTTTGCCATAAGAAGAGGCAATACCGATAGAAAGCTGTTTTAAGGCTCCGCCGTAACCGCCCATCGGGTGTCCCTTGAAATGGGAGAGAACGAGCAAAGAGTCATAATTGGCAAGATTTTTGCCAACATAGTTCTTTTTGATGCATTTGCCATTCGGAATGTCCAGCTCCAAATCAGGACCCGTGGCATCCATCAGGTCTACCTGAAAATATTTGTTCCAACCGTGTTTTTCAATGGTGATTAAATGTTTTTCCGTGGTATTGCGTTCGCCGTCGTAAGCGGTATTGCACTCGACAACCGTTCCGCCGACGTGGTTAATTATCGGCTGCCAAAAATCCGGTTTTAAAAAATTCTGGTTTCCAACCTCGCCAGAGTGAAGCTTGATGGCGACTTTTCCCGGTAATGTCTTGCCGGCCAACTGGTAAAGCTCCAATACTTTATCGGGAGTAATGGTTTTCGTAAAGAATACTTTTGATTTCATATAAGCCTCCATTTCTAAACTTAAGATTTTGTACTATCAATTATTCTAACAAAAAATATTGGTACATGCCACCATTATTTTTGAAAGTGGAAGAAATTTTTATGGTAGATTGAGGAGTTCTGTGTTAAAATCATTTATAGAATATTGATGAGGAGCGTGTTTACAATGGGAAAAGAAAAAAAGCAAAAGACTAAAAATAAAACTCACAAGAAATCCCAGAGAAAGATAAGAATCTGGTCGTTTTCCAGACGGCTTCTGGCATTGTGCATTCTGCCGATGATTATCACCTGTGTATTAGTTACGTCGATCAGTACATCTACGTTAAAAACGGCTGTGGAAACAGAGATAGAGAATTCAATGAAAATTGTAGCGACTTCGATTGGAGAGACATATACCAATTTATACGAAGGAGATTATACAAAGGATCAGGCGGGCAAGATCAGAAAAGGGGAGACGGTTATTTCCGGTGATACGCAGCTGGTGGATGCGATGAAGGAAAAGACCGGATTTGATGTCACAATGATGTTCGGCAATATGCGTTTGCTGACCACGGTGATAGGCGGAACCGGGAGAAGGGCAAATGGAACTTCAACGGATAAGGAAGTGTATGCGAGGATTGAGGCGGGTGAAACGGTTTTCTTGAAGGATTTTGAGGTAGGGCAGAATATATGCTATGTATATTATGAACCGTTGATTAACTCAGATGGCTCTGTGTTTGGTGCAATTGAGGTGGCAAAAGAGGGGGAAAGCATCAAGGCAACCATAAAAAGACAGACTGCACAATTAACGCTGTTCTCGGTAATTATTGTAGCGGTTGTCGGGGTGCTGGTTGCGATAATGTCAAGGGGGACGGTTGGTAAAATGCAGAGGATTAAGCATTTTCTTGACCGTATTATCGAGGGTAAGCTGGACCACCAGCCGGATATGAAGAGCATGAAATCGAATGACGAATTAGGTGACGTCTATCGAAGCGGAGTTAAACTGCAGGACAGTTTTCATGATATGGTAAGTGGAATTAAGGTGTCCAGTGACAATCTGAGAGTGTCGGCAAGCCGGCTTTCCGGAATGGCTCAGGATACGGCGGAAGCGGCAGAGGGTGTGCAGCAGGCAGTTGAACAGATTTCCGACGGGGCAAGAAGTCAGGCAGACAGTACGGTGGAGGCGAGAAACAGTGTAGGCATGATCAACAGTCAGATTGAACAGATTATTAGCGAAGTGGATATCATGGCGGAGAATGCCGTGGAAATGTCCAGAAAGGAAAAGGAATCAGAAGCGATTATCCGGGAACTGTCAGAGTCCAGTGATGATACGAAAAATTCTGTCTCGCGGGCAACCCAGCAGATTTCCTTAATGAGTAGTGCGATAAACGATATTAAGTCAGCAATCCAGCTGATTCAGTCCATTGCGGACGAAACAGACCTGCTTGCGTTAAATGCCAATATCGAGGCGGCAAGAGCCGGAGAGTCAGGCCGTGGATTTTCTGTGGTTGCAGATCAGATTAGTAAATTAGCAATACAATCCAATTCTTCCAGCCAGGATATTCAGCGGGTGATTGAGAAAATTTTGGAGATTTCCGATAAAGCGGTTGCCGTGATGGAGGAAGTGCGTATTAATATGGATGCCCAGCAGCAAAAGCTGAATCTGACTAGACAAACCTATCAGGCTGTTGCGGACGGTGTAGAGCAATCTCTTAGCAACATGGAAAATATCAAGCAGAAGATTACCATTTTGGATTCCTCCGGTGTATCGATTTCCAATGCAATTGATGATTTGTCCTATGTTTCCGAGCAAAATGCGGATTCGGCGTCAAATACAATCCAGACCGTGAAAGATATGAATGATACCATGCAGCTTGTGCAGAATTCTTCCGAAGAACTGCTGCTGATGGCGGAGGAATTGCAGAGGGCAATGGGAAGCTTTATCGTATAGTGATGATAATAGTGGGAGCGTTTTACATGAGAATAGAGGTCAGGGACAAGTTCTCTGACCTTAATTGTTAGGATACGGACAATATGAAGTGACCCCACATTTGTAGCAACGTGGATTTACCTGTATACTGG
>JAMPAW010000057.1 GCA_023666975.1 Clostridium sp. | reverse complement strand
ATGGCTTACGGAAAACACCACCTTTGAAGGTTTTGGAAAAAGTCCCATGGGAATTATGATGAACGGTGTTGCAAAAAAGATGGATAAGGACTATAAGAACAATGGGAACATCAAATGGAATTTTACAAAATTCCTGATTGACGGTGAGGGAAATATCGTTGCCCGATTTGAGCCTACCGATATGAAGAATTTGAAAGAAAAGATAAAGGAGTGCCTGTGATGGGATAGAAGATAAAATCCAATTCACAATGATGTGATAGCGATGAATATTGCAGTAAGATATTGTGCGAAAGCAATCGTAGAAAGGATAAAAAAACGAATGAACGATAATGATGAAGCATTAAAACTGAAAAACCAGCTATGTTTTCCGCTGTATGCGGCTTCCCGTGAAGTGATTAAGCAGTATCGGCCGTATTTGGACGAGCTTGGCATCACTTACACGCAGTATATCGCTATGATGGTATTCTGGGAAGAAAAGAAGATAACAGTAAAAGATCTTGGAAAAAAGCTGTTCCTCGATTCGGGTACCCTGACTCCCGTGCTGAAAAGCCTGGAAGCAAAAGGCTATGTGAAACGCTACCGCAGTACGGAGGACGAGCGTGTGTTAATGGTTGAGATTACGGAGGAAGGCGAGGCATTGAAAGAGAAGGCAAAAGATATTCCACAAAAGGTTGCCGGTTGTGTAAAACTTGACACAGAGGAGGCGGCACAGCTTTATACGCTGCTTTATAAAGTGCTGGGTATGTTTCAGAAGTCTTGAATAGATGGAGTGCGCAAGGGTAAATATGCGGGAACTCAGGAAGAAGTATGTACTTTGTTTTCTTTCTGTTATATGATATTATAATGAAAAATGTGCTTCGAGAGCAGGAGGGGTCAGGCTTTGGAGGGCAGTTTAAGAGAAAAACATTCATGAGGGATGATGATGAAAAAAGTTAAGGTATCATTTCATGGAAAATATATCGCTTAAATAGCATTTTGGGGAAAGGAAAGATGGTCATGATTCTTGAGAATAGGCTTAACATAACAAATCCGGCAGAACTTGCCCGTGAAGAGGAAAAAATAAGTAAGAAAAAGGCACTGTTACTTTTTGAAAATGGCTATCTGTATACCTTGAAAGCAGGTACGCTAGAGAGTTTATTAAAAATTCACCAATTTCTCTTTGAAGAAATTTATGATTTTGCGGGCAAGGTAAGAGAAGTTAATTTGTCAAAGGGGAATTTCAGATTTGCGCCTGTCATGTATTTACATGCTGCACTTGAAAATATTGAGAAAATGCCCCAGTCAACGTTTGACGAAATTGTCGAGAAATATGTTGAGATGAATATTGCTCATCCGTTCCGTGAGGGAAATGGTCGAAGCATAAGAATTTGGTTAGATATGATTTTAAGGAAAGAGCTTAATATGGTGGTAGACTGGAGCAGGATTGACAAAAATGATTATTTGCTGGCGATGGAGAGAAGTCCGATTAAGGATATTGAAATAAAATGTTTATTAAGAGAGGCATTGACAGATAAAATAGAGGATAGGGAAGTTTATATGAAAGGCATCGATAACAGTTATTTTTATGAGGGTTATTCGATGTATACAACCGAAAAACTGTCAGAGGAAGGCAGGGAAGAATGATATGGTTAAAATATTTATACGAGTATGGAAATAGCAATCGGAATGTTTGGAAAATCTCATCAATTCAGATTTGTGGGGATGGTTGCAAAATTGAAATGAAGAGTAGTTGCAAGGAAAGTAAGACTAACTAAGAAATGCGCTTCGAGAGCAGGAGGAAAACTGAAGTGATAGAAAAGGATATTGAAAATGATGTTGTAAGAGGGGTTTTGGAAATATTTCAAGGAAATATAGATCAGATTATTCTATACGGTTCTATGGCAAGAGGAGAGCAAAGTATGGAAAGTGATATTGATATTGCCCTGATTTTGTATTCTGAGATGAAAGATGATGAAAAGAGATTGCTCATTGACTGGAGTGCAGAATTTGATTTTAGTCATGACTGTGTATTATCAATAGTGGATATTGCAAAGGAGCAGTTTGAGAAGTGGAATGATATATTGCCATTTTACAGGAATATACGCAAGGAGGGGGTCATGCTTTGGAGGGCAGTTTAAGAGAATTGGCAGATTATCGTTTGGAGCGAGCACAGGAAATGCTGCATGCTGCTGAGGAAAATTTGAGAATAGGACAGTGGAAAACGGCATTGAACCGATCCTATTATGCTATTTTTCATGCAATGAGAGCAGTTAATATTTTGGACGGTTTTGATTCTTCAAAACATTCAGGTGTTATTGCATATTTTACGCAGAATTATTTAAAAACGCAGGAACTAGATCGTGCGTTATCTAAAATAATTAAAGAAGCTTCATATTTGAGGGAAAAATCAGACTATGATGATTTTTATATTGCCAGCAGAGCAGAAACCGAAAGACAAATAGAAAATGCGAATTTGTTTTGTAACAAGGTAGAGCAATATTTAAAAGAAAATATTGATTCATGATGTTGCTGCCGAGCTTAAAAGAAATTCGGAGGAGAGCGCATAGAAAGGGGATAAACGATGGCAAAAATAACAACGAAAATCAGCAATGATTACTGCCCGCAGGCGTTATTTCTTTATGGCACAAAACAGGAAGACGGGCAGCCCCATTTCGGGCTTTTTAGTTGGTTTGGATATTGCCATATGGCAGAAGGGTTCGGGGTGATGGCTTGCATAGGCGAGGAAAAGCAGACTAAGGATTTGATACGCAAAAATGGTGTGTTTTCGGCGAACCTCGTATCGGAACCGCTGCTGCCTTTGGCAGATTATTATGGCTGTACCTATGGCAGAACTACACCGGATAAGATGAAGCGCATGCCGACTGTAGAGTGGGGACAAGTGCTGGATGTGCCGACCATTGCAGAAAGCCCGGTTAGCTTTGAACTGGAAGTGAAGAAAGAAATCCCTATGGGAGATGGCTCCGATATTTTTCTCTGTTTAATCCGTAATGTCATGAAAGATGAGAAACTGCTGGATATGGCAGTTCCCTTTACAGAGAGATTGATGCAGGCTGCTCCGGTATTAGCTCCGGGCGAGAATACATATTCCTCCATTGATGGAAGATATCTCGGAAAATGGGGAGAACCAATGCAAAATTTGGCGGATGCCAAAGAAATTTAGAAAAGATAAAAAACGGTCAGACTGCATGTTGCAGATATATCTGGATTGTGTGATAGAATGTCCGGAGGTCAGGGAATAACACCGGAAGTATAAATGGAGGAGCGGTTTGAACAGAAAAGAACAGGATAAGCAGAAGAGGAAAAATATAGGGCTGGTAGTTTCCTGCTGCGTGCTGATTTGTATTTTTATTGTATGGAGAATAGAGAGCTATCAGGCAGGTGGCGGGAATTTCGACTGGGGAGACGGTTTGTTGTATTCCGTGGCGATTTTATTGGTTATGTCGTTTGGAGCATATGGGCTGATTCAGATAAAACGCAGTACAGCGCCAGAAAGCGAAAGGCAGATGGCAGAGCGGAGAAAAAACAGGAAAAAAATGGAAAAGCGGCGGAGAGCAGGCAGGGAGGAGCTTAAACGCCGGCGGGATATGTTTCATCTGTGCAGGAGGTATTTCATTGAGTCCGAGATTATGGTGTATGGTGTCCTCTATGTGGTTTTGCTGTTTGTGTGTTTTGCGATGTGGAAGCAGTATGACGGAATACCGGTCATTTTTCTTTATCTTTTCTGGCTTGCCGTTACAATCGCGTTAGGTGGAAGTCTGATAAGTACATTGCGAAAAGTTTCTGTCAGACGTTTGCGGCAGTGGATTAGCGGGCTTGGTTATGATGAGGCTGAAATCAATGCAGATTTTATGCAGGGTTCCGTGATTGGGGTTATGCATGGAATTGTTAATATTGGTATGAAGTATACCGTTTATTTTTCTACAAAAAATTGTTTTGTTATTTTGAACAAAGATATTCTCAAGGTGGAAAAAAGAAAACACGTCCGGGAGTTGGAAGAGAGGTATCTGAAGGAAAAAGTAGAAGAGATAATTATTCGTATTGACACAAAAGATGGATATGGTTGTTTTAATACGGATGACATTGGTGCAGATATGATTTTAGAAGAGTATGGACGATGGGGAATCATGACTGTATCAATGGATAACTGAAAAAGTAGAATGCACAAACGGTTCCATATAGGCTCTTGACAACCCCTAATCAGCAGGTTATACTAGGGAACAGAAAGTTAGTGGTCACTAACAACAAGTGACCACTTTTTAACCGGCAACGGTTAGTTATAACTGATTCTTGTTAGTTATACAAGTCACTACCCCAATATAAGCATATGGGGCGGGAACCACAAGACCTTGCAGCCCGCAGGGGTTTCGCAATCGCCTGGCGAAAACGGCGGAAAGGAGAAAATATGTCAGAAACGGAAAGAAAATTTTTGGAAATTGTAGATTTAAAGAAAGGGTTTGGCAGCGGGGACACGCGCCAGGAGGTACTTCGGGGAATGAATTTCTCGGTAGCCAAGGGAGAGTTCTGCGTATTGCTCGGGCCGTCCGGTTCGGGAAAATCCACGCTGCTTAATATTATCGGTGGAATCGACAGCGCCGATTCCGGGTACATATCCATAAACGGTGATAAACTGAAGGATATGGGGGAAAAGAAGCTGACCCAGTACCGTAGAAAACATCTGGGATATGTTTTTCAGATGTACAACCTGATTGGCAATCTGAACGTCAAGGAGAATATCGAGGTCGGGGCATATTTGTCGGACAATCCGCTGGATATCGACGAGCTGTTAAATACGCTCGGGCTTTATGAACACAGGTATAAGCTTCCGAACCAGCTCTCCGGCGGGCAGCAGCAGAGAACCTCGATCGGACGTGCGATTGTCAAGAATCCGGACATTCTGCTCTGCGACGAACCGACAGGCGCGCTGGATTACAAAACATCAAAGGAGATATTGAAGTTAATTGAAGATGTCAATGAGAAATACGGAAATACCATTATCATGGTTACCCATAACGAAGCGATTAAAAACATGGCGGATCATGTGATTAAGCTCCGTGACGGTGGTGTCCGGCATAATGATATCAATGAAAATAAAGTTTCGGCAGTCGATTTAGAGTGGTAAGGAGCGTGAGAAGCATGAACGATAAAAGGATAAAGAATCCGCTTATCAAGCGAATCCCGAGAGAACTTCTGGGTGATTTTCGGAAATACCTTGTAGTAAGCCTGTTCCTGATTCTTACCATTGGCTTTGTGTCCGGAATGTATGTTGCCAATGGAAGCATGATGAAGGCGGCGGATGAAGGAATTACAAAATATAAGCTCGAGGACGGACATTTTGAGCTTGACCGGAAAGCGGATGAAACACTGACAGCGGCAATCGAAACGGGAGAAAAGGCGGATATCCGGCAGTATTACCTTGATGAAGCAAAAGAGGAATTAGATGATAAATTTACGGACGAATTTGACAAAGAATTTACGAAAGAATTTGATGCCAAATTTCAGACGGAGTTTGATGCGGCTTTTGAAAATCAGGTAAGACAATCCCTGTCCGCGCAGGGCTGGAATGGCGAAGAAGAGGTGCTTTCCGAGGCAGTCATGCAGGCAAAGCAGGCAGCGGAATACCAGAGCGCTTATGAGGCAGCTTACAGCGAAGCGTATGATAAAGCCTATGATGAGGCATACGAAAGCGCCTATGACGAAGCGTGGGAGGATATTCAGGAGGAAATTGATGAAGAATATGCCAAAGCAGAGGAAGAGTATGAATTAAATGATCCGGACTTTCAAACCGTGCCGGTAACCGTATATGAGAATTTTTACCGGAACGAGGAAGAAGACCATGACAATGACGGAACGGTTGACGGAACAATCCGCATTTATGCCCAGACGGAGGAAATTAATCAGGCATGTCTTATGGAGGGAAGCTTCCCGCAGGCGGAAGATGAAATCGCCATTGACCGCATGCATGCGGATAACGCAGGCATTCAGGTTGGAGACGATATCACGGTCAGCGGGGAATCCTATAAGGTTGTCGGTCTGATTGCCTATGTAAATTATTCTACCCTGCATGAAAAAAGCACGGATATGATGTTTGATGCCATCAAGTTTGATGTTGCGATGGTGACGGAAAGCGGTTTTGACCGTTTGCATAAGGCTGTCCATTACGCTTATGCATGGCACTACAACGGGAAACCGGCAGATGAGAAGGAGGAAAAAAATCTTTCCGACCATTTTATCAAAGCGCTGCTCACGCAGACGGTGGTGGGTGACCGGGAGTTAGAGGACTATATGCCGGCATACGCTAATCCGGCAATTCATTTTGCAACGGACGATATGGGCTCAGATGAGGCGATGGGCGGTGTCCTTTTAGACATACTGATTGTCATTATTGCCTTTATCTTTGCGGTTACGATTAGCAATACTATGGTGAAGGAATCGTCCACGATTGGAACTCTGCGGGCATCCGGTTACAGCAGGGGCGAGCTTATCCGGCACTATCTTGCCATGCCGGTTATCGTGACATTTTTTGCGGCAGCCGTCGGAAATATTTTGGGCTATACCGCATTTAAACAAGTCGTGGTCGGCATGTATTATAACAGCTACAGTCTGCCGGAGTATAAGACGATATGGAATCCGGAGGCGTTTTTCAAGACAACATTGATTCCGGTCGTATTGATGCTGGTTGTAAATCTGGCGGTGATTATTAAAATGATGCAGCATACGCCGCTGCAGTTTTTGCGGCATGATTTAAAGAAAAAGAAACGCAAAAAGGCAATGCGCCTTCCAGGCTGGAAATTCTTTGGCAGGTTCCGCCTGCGTGTGATGCTGCAAAACATTCCGAATTATATTATCCTTTTTGCCGGCGTTTTCTTTATCATGGTTATGCTGGCAATGGCAGTCGGGATGCCGGACACCCTGAAATATTATCAGGACAATGCGGAAGCGATGATGTTTGCGAAATACCAGTATATCCTGAAGTCGTATAAAGATGACGAGGATAACCTGATCGATACGGATAACAAAGAGGCGGAGAAATTTAACATGTATTCGCTGCAAAGAAAGAGTGAACGGCTGGACGAAGAGATTTCGGTCTATGGAGTGGAGAAAGACAGCAGATATGTTGAGATTGCGGATTTGGATACGCTTACCGAGGGCAAGGTATATATTTCAGAAGCTTTCCGGGATAAATACGGTCTGAAGCTGGGCGATACCTTTACGCTGGACGAAAAATACGAAAACAAGCAGTATGCCTTTGAAGTTGCGGGCTTTTATGACAAGTGCCAGACGCTTGCGGTATTTATGCCGATAGAAAATTACCGTTCCACATTTGATTTAGACGAGGAAGAGTTCGGCGGTTACCTGTCCGATTCGGAGATTACGGATATCGACGAAGAAAATATCGCAACGGTTATCACGAAGCGGGATATTACCAAAATGTGCGACCAGCTCGATCATTCCATGGGCGCCTATATGGAGTATTTCCAGTATTTGTGTATTCTGCTGTCGGCGGTGCTGATTTACCTGCTGACAAAGATTATTATCGAGAAGAATGAAAATGCAATCTCGATGACGAAAATTCTGGGCTACGAGAACCGGGAAATCGCAAGCCTGTATCTGCTTTCGACAACGATTATCCTGATTATCGTTGATGCGGTCAGCATCTTTTTGGGTGCCAGTGTCATGGATCAGGTATGGCAGGAAATGATGGCTGATTTCAGCGGCTGGTTTTCATTCCGGATTAAACCGGCAGGATATGTGAAAATGTTTGTGTTTGTCCTGATTGGTTATTTGATTGTTATGGCATTTGATTTTAGGCGAATTAAGAAGATTCCGATGGAGGAAGCGCTTAAGAATTTGGAGTAAGCAAAAAGCATCGCCACAGATGCGGATTGTTTAAGTGTCTGGTGTTCTCTGCAAAATGCAGAAAGTGCAGATGGACACCAGACACCCTGAAACTGCTATAATAGCGGCTGTGTGATAATCTGTTTTATTTCTTTGTCTTAACGGTCTTTACCTTTGACCAGCCGGAGGTGATTTTTATATTGTTTCCGTTTACCCGGACGGTCTTATAGGTGCGGATCCGCACGTAATACTTTTTCTTTGCTTTTTGCTTTGAAACGGATTTCGAGGTTATCTTATTTTTCTTTACGGTCACATTCTTTGTCGTTTTTTTCGTGAATTTTTTACTGGTAGAGTACTGAATCTCGTAACCTGTCGTCTGGCTGGTCTGGCTCTTCCATTTCAGGGAAACCCCTTTCTTTTTTGCCTTTAATTTGGAAATGGATGTTCCTTTCGGAGTGATCGTATAATCAAACTCCGCAGTTCCCTCATAATTACCGAGGAAAGTAACTTTTATGGAATAAAGCCCGACATTTTTCATGTCCTGTGGATAAATTACGGTATAATCCACACCCTGTTTCAGCACATTGCCCTTACTGTCTTTCGCAGTTATCGGTGGATTTTGCACCCTGGCATTATAGACACCGGTAATCTGTGTCAGACGGACACTCCCGATAGCATCAATGACCTCTTTCTCTAAGGAGGCGTTACATACCGTACAATGACTGGAAATGCTTCCGTCTTTGTCAATTGTGGCTTTTGTCACCACGGCTGTTCCGGCAATATGCCCGGCGGCTGGCATTTTAACAGCCGTTCTTACAACATCTTTGCATAGCCTGCATTCCGTATGCCCGGTTCCCCCTGTTGTACAAGTTGGTGCCCGTTCTCCGGTACCAGTATAGAGGACGGTTAAAGTTTCCACGCAGGCAGCCCGTTTAATGTCGATATCAACGGCTATTGTATCATAATTACCCGCATCCTCTGCCGTATATACAGCCGTGGCTGTAATGGATTTTCCTGCCGGAATAGTTTTCGTGCCAGAAGCACTGTCAAAACTCCAGCCGGCCGGCAGTTTGACATCCGCCACCGCCTTGACAGTGTTTTCCACCGATATTACTTTTTCGGGTGCGTTTTCCGGTATGATTTTCTTGAAACAGGCGGTCAGGGTTCTATCCGCCGAAGCGGTAAAGGTATATTTTGCATCGGTGCTTACTACCTGCCCGTTCTCAGTCCAGCCGGAAAAAACGTAACCGCTGTTGTTTTGAGCCGAAACAGTAAAGGAATCGCCTTCCTTTACAGTTCCGTCGGCAGAAACGGTGCCGCCGTCCGCCGGACTGGCGATGACTGCAATTTCGTAGGAAATGTTTTCCGGTATGATTTTCTTGAAACAGGCAGTCAGGATTCTATCCGCCGAAGCGGTAAAGGTATATTCTGCATCGGTGCTTACCACCTGCCCGTTCTCAGTCCAGCCGGAAAAAATGTAACCGCTGTTGTTTTGAGCCGAAACAGTAAAGGAATCGCCGTCCTTTGCGGTGCCGCCGCCAGAAACGGTGCCGCCGTCCGCCGGACTGGCGATGACTGCAATTTCGTAGGAAATGTTTTCCGGTATGATTTTCTTGAAACAGGCAGTCAGGATTCTATCCGCCGAAGCGGTAAAGGTATATTCTGCATCGGTGCTTACCACCTGCCCGTTCTCAGTCCAGCCGGAAAAAATGTAACCGCTGTTGTTTTGAGCCGAAACAGTAAAGGAATCGCCGTCCTTTGCGGTGCCGCCGCCAGAAACGGTGCCGCCGTCTGCCGGACTGGCAATGACTTCAATTTCGTAGGAGATATCTTCGTAAACGGGACAGACTGTAACCGCACCCTCTGGCATCGTAAACGAATTGCCGGAAATCGTTACGGTGTCCGGTGTTATGTTCCATTTTTTGAATACCTTTCCCTGCGGGGCTGTTTCCGGTATCAGTTCCACAAGGTCACCCGCTTTATAGTGATTGGTAAGTTCCCCGTCAGAAGTTTCCACCGTAACCGAATAAAGCTTAACCAACCCGCTGGTATAAAGCGCATCTCCCTTTTTGATGAATCCGCTTCCGATACAGCTTATGTTTTCTGCATCTTCTGGCAGAATAAGCATTCCATTGTTGTTGAGAGCAGCACTTTTTGGCATGTTGAGGCTTATGCCTTCTGGTATGGTCAATGTACTGCCTTCTGGTATGGTCAGCGTGCTGTCTGCTGGTATTTCCAGGTTGCCGTCAAGTGTTACATCTCCGTACACCTGTCCGTTTTCTCCCGAAAAGACAATGCTGTTTTCCATGGAGCAGGTGTTCGGGTTATGAATGGTATCCGCCATCACGATACTGCCGGAAACCGTCAGCTCCTTAATTGCATGAAGTGCCATAATATTTGGATTTGATGAAGCTCCCGGTGAATGGATGGTTACCATAGGAGCATGCTCACCTTCTTTTACAATATTGATATTGTCCGCATACAGTCCGGTGATATCGCTTTCTCCGGTAAATGTGCCGCCAGTGATATTGATTACCCGGGATGCCTGCAATCCCTGCGGGTTCTGCATCTGTATACAGGACTGCCGTGCTTTTATTTTTATATTGCCGCCGGAAATGTTGACACTCCAGCCTTCGCCGTTTGCACCACTCGTAATAATGCCGATATGTCCTGCGGTGATGTCTACGGTTCCCCCTTCTATATTGATGGGGCCTTTAACACTGACAATTCCGAATACATCATCAATCCGTTCCGGTGTACAGACCGTCAAGGAACCGTCCTGCATCCGAAATTCGTCGGTAAGCAGGCAGATTTCTATATTCGAGCAGACACTGCCCGACTCTATCGTAAAATTCCTTGCGCTGAAGCCAAGCGGTGAATATCCACTGTTAATCGGCTGGCTGGTTCTGACCTCCAGGCTTCCGGTTCCCTCTTCCCGGATCACAATATCTGCCAATCCGTCACTATAATTGGAATTGATCATGGACCCATATTCCTGGCTCGTGGTTTCGATAATATTTTCCCCTTTTAATACGATGGTGACGGTATGCTTTTGAGCAACATTGTTAAAATGAAGTGTTTGCAGAACGTCTGACTGGATATAGCAGTCGGTCAGTGTCAGCGTACCGCCTCCGTCGGCCTCTGGTGCCCAGCTCCAGCCTTCGCTTCCATTTTCGTCAGCCTCTGTTCCCAGATTTAATGTTCCGGTTCTGGTAGGCTGTTTTGCCCCGGCGGCTTTTACCGTAACCGGCAGCACACATGAGATTACTGCCAATAGCAAAATCCCCGTCAACAAGCTTTTTCTTTTTTTCAATTTCATGGTTCTCCCTTCTTTGTATTACATTAAATAAAATGTTTCGCAATCGCCTCATTACCTTAACACAGGAAAGGCTTATTTATCGAGCGGTGTAACTCAAGCGGTAGATTTTTAACTCAAATGGTAGAATTCTCTATTGTTTTTTCCGGTTGAAACGATATAATGAATCTGATAACTGCGAAACGGAGGATTCCGAATGAAAATTGCCCTGATAGATGATGAACCGGAAGAACTGGATTTCCTTTCTCAAATCATAAAAAAACATTTACTGGATTTTGCGTATAACCTCCAATCCATTGATACTTTTTTAAGCGGTGATGCCTTTTTTGCTGATTGGGAAAGCGGAATGTATGACATAATTTTTTTGGATATTTACCTGAAAGACCAGTTGGGTATTGATGTTGCCCGCAAAATCCGTGAAACGGATTCTAAAGCCCATTTGATTTTTTGTACAACCAGCAATGAGTTTGCCAGCGAAAGTTATGAGGTCAATGCATACAGTTATCTGCGGAAGCCTTTTTCGGAGGAAAAGGTTACCTCGGTATTAAAACAGTTAAACAAAAAAATCCACGAACCCGGATATGGGATTACACTGCCGGACGGACAAAAGCTTCTGCTTCGCAATATTATTTTTACCGAATATTGCAATCATGTTGTCAATTTTTACAACAAAAAAGGCGGCAATATCCAGACACGGATATCGCATGGGGAACTGGAGAAACTGTTATGCCGATATTCCTTTTTTTACTGCTGCTCGAAAGGCATGATCGTAAATTTTTATGAAGTTGCAAGTTATAACAGAGAATTTTTTCTGATGAATAACGGAAGCAGAGTGCCAATCAGCCGGAGGAAGGTAAAAGATGTGCAGGCTGCATACACCCGGTTCCGCTTTGAACAATTACGGCAGGAGGTTTGTGAATGATGCTCCCAATTTACAGAACAGGTGAAATTATATTATATGCAGTATTAAATCTTCTCCCGTATCTGGTTTTGGCACTGTACCCGTTCCGAAACTGCCTGCGCTTTTCCAGGCCTGTTACCGCTTTTTTGGCAGCAGTTCTCACATTGATACAGATTGGCTGTGGATTCCTCGCAGTTGTGCTTCCATCTGATGTTTATGGAATACTCTCTGCGCTCAGTACGGCTGCCTATTTTGTCTTTTTCGTGATTTGTGTCAAAGCGCACTTTGGCAAAATACTGTTTACGCTTCTCATGCTTTCCAACATTGCGAACCTTGTGGTGGTTGTTTCCAAATGCCTGGAGGGAACGCTGGTACCCCGGCTTGCCCGGCAGCCATACCGTTGGTCGTTTTCTGCCAGTATGCTTCTGGTACAGCTTTTGATTCTGATTCCGTTATATATCTATATCCGCCGGGCTTTCGTCGGCGCAGTGGAAAAAGATACAAGTCTCTCTGCATGGAAATATTTATGGCTGATTCCGGCAACCTTTTACCTGATCTGGTTTTACCATCTTTACGGAAATAAGCAGAGTGCCCTGGAAATCGCTATCTCGCCGAATCATGCAGCATTTTTGCTATGTATTAATGGAGGAGCCTTCCTGATTTATCACATGGTGGTATGCCTGATTAACGAATATGATGAAAATGCCGCCTTAAAAAGCCAGAATCATCAGCTCGTCCTTCAAAAAGTCCAATACGAAAACCTGAAAGATAAAATAAAGGATGCAAGGCGGGCAAAGCATGATATTCGCCATCATATTGCAGTTATGAGTGGCTATCTTCAGGATGGAAAGGTAAAGGAACTTGAAGATTATCTGACCGGTTATCAAAATTCACTGCCGGACGACAGCTCCGTCGTTTTATGCCAAAACTACACAATCAACCTTCTGCTGGTCTATTTTGCAGAGCAGGCAAAGGAAAATGGGATTTCCTTTGCCGTGCATGCCGATATACCAGAAAAGCTTAACGTTGCTGAAAATGATCTCTCTGTCCTGCTGGGAAATTTGTTGGAGAATGCCATTGATGCCTGCCTGCTTTTGCCGGAATGCCGCCGGCAGATTATTTTCCGGGGAAGGCTGGTTGACCATTCCCTGCTGCTCACGATTGACAACGCCTTTGAAGGCGAAATCAGGCAGGATAAAAACGGAAATTATCTATCTACAAAGCATGAAGGAGCCGGACTTGGCATTGAATCTGCCCGGCAAATCGCACTTCATTATAACGGCACATTTTTGCTGGAACAAAAAGATGGAATGGTTTTTGTATCGGTGCTGTTGAATATTGATTAGCGGCTGCCTCGGAAACGGCACCAGGATATAAAAAATGTAATCAGGTCACAAATTTTCGTTGCAATTTTTGTGATTTTGCATTATGTTAGATTTGTATTTGTTTATGGAGGTGTGCGCAGCCGCACTCATTGCATACAGTCTGTATGGCTGGCTGGAAGTGTGGTTTCAGAAGGAAATGAAGGGTGGCTGAGGTGCGAAAATGACAGAAATTTATCTGACAAAAAATCATCTGCTGTTAGAGGCAGGATATGGGAACCCGGATATGCACAGCCATTCGGCCTGCCACGTTTTAGTGGGGCTGCATGGAGATGTGCGCATCATGACAAAGCGGGAAGATGTCGTGTGTCCCGGTGCCCTTTTGCCGTCCGGGGCAGCACATACGGTGGACAGCTTCGGCGAACCGCTGCTGGTCTTTTTGTTTGACATTACCTCCGTGGTTTCGGAGCAGATAGAGCATTTTGCGGCACTGGAAAAGCAGACTGCGGAAAAACTCGTCAGTGCCTATCAAAAGCTGGCTGCCGGAAATCCGGAAAAAGATTACGGGGAATTTTTTGGAGAAGCGATGGAAATACTCGGTATCCGGGAGGCCGGAAGCAGGGTGGCGGACGAAAGAATTATCCGTGCCATGCAGTTTACAGAAGAACATCTGCAGGAAACTGTAACGGCAAAGGATGCCGCCGGGGCAGCATTTTTGTCGGAAAGCCGCTTTTCCCATTTGTTCCGCGAGCAGACGGGAATTGCTTTTTCCAGTTATCTGGTGTTTCGGAAACTGTTTTACGCCTATATGCAGATTGCAAAGGGCAGCTCTATCACGGATGCCTCGGTTGCAGCGGGATTTTCAAGCCCGTCGCATTTTGCGACCGTCAACAAAAAAATGTTCGGTATCACGGCCAGCGATTTAAGCGGCGCTTACCGGCTGCATAAAATAGCAGATATTTAGAAGTAAAACAAAAGCCTGTCCTGTATCATGGAGATATGAAATACAGAATATGAGATGCGCACCGCACAAGACATTCCGGCGGCGCTAAGGTACAGGAGGTTTGAGGTTATGGAGTTTCATTTCAAAAAAGGGGTATATCACCTGAACGAGCAGAGCAATTTTGATTTCCAGTTAAACCGTGTCGTTATGTGGGACGGTGGCGATTTGGAGGAGATAAAAGCCGTAGGGCCAAAGATTAAGACCAGTGAAGACTGGAAGCGGGAGCTGATTGCCCTCGGAGATAAGGCAGTGTCAGAGGGGCGGACAGAAAATGCCATTGCCTATTACCGGATGAGCGAATTTTTCATGTATGACGGTGACCCGGATAAGAAAGCCTATTATGTAAAAGCAACGGAGATGTTCTACCATTACTACCAGCCTGTTTTTGACAGCGGGGAAGTAGTGCGCTATGAAGTGCCATATGAAGATATCCATCTGCCCGTTATGAAGGCGCAGGCAAAAGGCGGGGAGAAAGATGTTATCCTGCTGCACGGCGGAAATGACAGCTACTTTGAAGAGCTGTTTATGCCTATGCTGTACCTTGCGGAACACGGATTCACAACGTATCTGTTCGAGGGGCCGGGACAGGGCGGTGTCATGCGGGTGCAGGGCAAGCATTTTACCCATGAATGGGAAAGACCGGTGGGAGCCGTGCTGGACTATTTTGGGCTGGAGGATGTGACCATCATCGGCGCATCACTTGGCGGTATGCTGGCACCGCGCGCAGCGGCATTTGAGAAGCGGATTAAACGTGTGATTGCATGGAGTATTTTCCCGAATTTCCGGGATGTGATTCTCTCGGCTTCCAGCCCTGCCGACGGCCGGCGCATGAAACTGGCGAAATGGCTGCTTGACCATAACTGCCGGGCAGTCATCAATGCCGTATTCGGCAGACTGGCAAAAAAGGACGAGATGATCCGCTGGGGCTTAGAGCACGGAAAATATGCGTATGAGGCAGAAGATGCCTTTGGATATGCGCAGAAAATGAACCGTTTTCAGGTAATGGATATTGCGGATAAGATTACGCAGGATATTTTGATTGTCGGGGCAAACAAAGACCATTTTATCCCGTACACAATGGTCGGGGAGGAAATCAATGCCCTGAAAAATGTGCGCTCCCTGACTTTCCGCTTATTTACGGATAAAGAAGATGCCTGCAACCACTGTAACTGCGGAAATGTTAAGCTGACCTTTGACACGTTTATGAACTGGATTATGCAGGTGAAGGTACGGGGTACGTGTTAATCGAAAAGCTATAGGTAAATTCTGCTGACATTTTATTTGACAAAATCAAAAAATCGATTTATACTAAAACAGTCGAGTAGCGAAAGCGTAAATCCGGATAATGGGTTTGCGCTTTTTTTGGCGTTTGTGTAAAGCATAACGCTTTTGTGCTGACAAAAATATGGTTATGGCAGCTTTCCGAAAAAGTCTCCCGAGAGTTTCTCAAAGGAAATGGAGGAAAAATGAAAGAAGAAGTAAGAGTAAACAGAATGGGAACCGGTTCCGTTCCCAGAGTTATGCTTGGCATGGGAATCCCGATGATTTTGTCAATGGTATTGCAGGCATGCTATAACATTGTGGACAGCATGTTTGTGGCAAGGATTCCGGACTCAGGCGGAGTGACACATATGGGTGAGTATGCGGTAAACGCATTGACGTTGGCATTTCCCGTGCAGATGCTGATTGTAGCATTTGGCGTTGGAACCGGAGTTGGGGTGAATGCGCTGCTCGCCAAAAGCCTGGGGCAGCGGGATCAGAAAAAGGTGGCAAGGGCAGCGGGTAACGGTATTTCACTGGCACTGATGATTTATGCCGTGTTTTTTGTGTTTGGTTTATTTGGGGTGAAATCCTATATCGGAAGCCAGACCGGGGACAGCGTGGTTTTGGCAATGGGAACTTCTTATCTGTCGATTTGTTCCGTACTGTCTTTTGGCATGATACTGTTTTCCATCTATGAAAAGCTGCTGCAGGCGACAGGAAAGACAATGTATTCCACGATTGCGCAGGTATTGGGCGCAGTCACCAATATTGTCCTTGACCCGATTCTGATTTTCGGGTATTTTGGGCTGCCGGAAATGGGGATTGAAGGAGCGGCATATGCGACGGTAATCGGTCAGGTCATTTCTATGCTGACCGCTATGTATTTTCATTATCGGAAAAACACCGAGGTCAAATCCGGCCAAAAATATTTAAAACCGGAAATCGCAATTGTGCGGGAAATTTATGCGATTGGGCTTCCGGCGATTATCATGCAGGCATTGATGTCGTTTATGACATACGGAGTCAACCTCATTTTTGGCGGTGTATCGCAGGCAGCAGTAACGGCATATGGTATTTTCTATAAAATCCAGCAGTTTATTTTCTTTGCCGGTTTCGGACTGCGGGATGCCATTACGCCGCTGATATCGTTTAACTATGGAAAAGGGGATAAAAAACGTGTGAAGCAGGGCATTTTTTATGGAATATTATACATTGGCATGATTATGTTTGTTGGTCTGGTTGGTCTGGAACTGTTTGCAAGACCGTTGGTCGGCCTGTTTGGCATGTCAAATGAAACAGAGAGTTTATGTGTATTGGCAGCGAAAATCATTGCCATCGGATTTTTGTTTGCAGGCGGAAATATCGCCATACAGGGAGTCTTTCAGGCGTTGGGCTGCGGCATGGATTCGCTGCTGGTTTCCCTGCTCCGCTTATGTGTCGTTGTGCTGCCGCTGGCATGGCTGTTTGCGCATTTTACGAATGCCGATTTCATGATATGGTGGGCTTTTCCGATTGCGGAGTTTGTGGCACTGTTAGCGGCAGTCTGGCTGCTGCTACGGGCAAGGAAAAATATTATTAATCCGATGAAGGCGTGAACGTGATTTTCAAGAAGCAAAAAGCCGGGTGGACTTTCTTTTGAAAAAGATTTATAATGTATGCAGAAAACATATAACGACACGAGATAAGAGGTACGGAAAATGAACAGGAAACATCGATTATTTTATCTGCTGATCATTGTTTCTGCATCCGTGATTGTCTGCCTGGCAGTGTTCTTTTATGTCAGGAAAATGAATAAGACAATCTCGGATAACATCATTAATTCGATCAGTGAAATCGCAGAGCACGATAAAGCGACGATTCAAACGTATATTGAAATCTGCTGGAAGGACTTGCAGGAGATCCGGGAGCGTTTTACCAGTTTTGAAAGCAACACCCTGGAAGAGATTGAGACAAGGCTGAATCTGGAATGTGCCGCCAGCAGTTTTAACCATATCTATCTGGTTGCGGAGGACGGTACGGTTTACACGGATAAGTTTGTGATCTATAAACCCGGAGAGGATATTTTAAACCGGAATCTGGATTTTCTGTCCTATTTTAAAGACGGCGAAGAGAAGGTCGTTGTCCGGTTTGATGATAAGGTAGAGGGCGGCTGGCTGGCGAAAGAGAGCATTTTGTACGGAATCCGGCTGGATGATTACAGCGTGGAGGGCGTGAACATGCGCGCACTCATCGGAATCAGCGATATTTCCTCCATTCAGGACAATATGGTGATTGACAGCTTTATCAAGAATGGCAAGAGCCGCAGCCATAGCACCCTGATTGATATGAACGGGAATTATATTGTCAATGTTAATAAAGAAATTTATCTGAACAGGCAGAACAACCTGTATACACATCTGTCGGAAGCCGAGGATTCCGAATTGCAGAATGATGAGGTGAAAGAGAAGATGCAAAACCGGGAAACCTTTGGCTTTTACCACTCGCATGCCGGGGAAAAAGGCAAGGAGCTTTTCTACTGCATACCGCTTGACGACAGTTTTGATCTGTATTTTATTATGTCGGTCAATGAGGAGGTTTTTTTGGAACGGAGAAGGGAGTTTGTGTCCCCGAGTATGACCATGGCAGTCGTTACTGCGGTTACTGTATTCTTCATGCTGTTGATCATTATGCGGCTGCAGGTGAAGGCGGTACGCACGACGGAGTCGGCGAGGTCGCAGAAGGAATTTCTGTCCAATATGAGCCACGAGATCCGGACGCCGTTAAACGGGCTGATTGGCATGAACCATCTGATCATGGCGAATATTGATGATGAGAGCCAGAAACCGCAGATTAAGGAATGGCTGAAAAAATCCCACAGCACAGCGAACTATCTGCTGTCGCTGGTAAATGATATTTTGGATATGTCCAAGCTTCAGGCAGGGAAAGTGGACATTGTGGAGGAGCCGATGCTGGTTTCGGCAATGATTGATGAGATTGCGGCCATGCAGGCGGATAACATCAAAAGCCGTGGCGTGGAGTTTCTTGTAGAGAAAGAGATTGCGGAGCCGTGTGTTGAGGGGGATATCACCCGTACCAAGCAGATTTTGATGAATATTGTCGGCAATGCGGCTAAATTTACGCCGGAGGGCAAATGGATTCGGCTGTCCGTCACGCAGGATAAGACGGACGATACGCATGTCGTTACGACTTACCGGTGTGAAGATACCGGAATCGGCATTTCAGAGGAATACATTGACAAAATTTTTGATTCCTTTAGCCAGGAACGGGGCAGGAATACGCAGGGCATCAAGGGAACCGGGCTTGGCATGGCGATCAGCAAGCTTCTCGCGCAGGCCATGGGCGGAGATATCACCGTGGAGAGCGAGCTGCATGTTGGGAGTACATTTACTGTCACGATCCCTTCCAAGATCGTGCGGGACATTCCGGCAGAACTGGAAGAACAGGAGGATGCAGGCCGGGCGGGGGATGCAGCCGGTACTGCACAGGGTGCGGATGAAAAAGCAATCAAAATTCTGGTGGCAGAAGATGTGGAGCTCAATGCAGAGATTTTGCTGGAGATCCTCAAAATGGAAGGGTTTGAAACGGCACTTGCGAAGAACGGACAGGAGGCATTGGATTTGTTTGCGCAATCCGCAGCCGGAGAGTTTGATATTATCCTCATGGATATGCAGATGCCGGTTATGGACGGGTGCACTGCGGCCAGCGCAATCCGAAAGCTGGACAGAGAGGATGCGAAATCGGTTCTCATTTATGCCTGCACTGCGAACATGTTCCAGGAGGACAAAGAACAGGCGATGGCCAGCGGGATGGACGACTTTTTGACGAAGCCGATTGACGTGAATATTTTGCTGAAGAAATTAAGAAAAAGTGTAAAATATACTCGCGAATGAAATTGATTGCTGAATTCAACATTTCACCGCGGTATATGCGGTTAAACTAAGCATTTGCCTTCGGCAAATACTAAGGTTAACCAGTATAAAATGATTACATAAGGGAGGAAGTGAATCGTGAGGAAAAGAAATATAATGTTTACCGTGCTGGCTTTGCTGCTGGGCGGCAGTCTGTTAAGTGGTTGTGGCAAAGAGCCCCCAAAGGAGATCACACTGGTCATTAAGGCGCCTAATCTGACACTGAATTCGGTCAGTAATCCCGAATATTCGGATTCGTCCGTTTTCCTGAAAAATGCAGGAGAGGCATTTGCGGCGCAGTACGGGAAGGCAGATGTCAGCATTCGGGTGGAATCCTTTGAATATGTAGATGAAGTGGCGGCAGTTACGGAGCGGTTTGACACGGAGGATGCGGCAGATATTCTCTATGAAGGGTACTTCAATATGGCATCGTACCTGCATACCGGCAGAGTGGTTCCGTTAGATGATATTATTTCCGATGAAATGCGGGCGGATATCGACAATGCTTCGTGGGCGATGAGCATGACGAATGGAAAAACCTATATGATGCCATTCTTAAGCATGCAGAATATCCTGATTTATAACAAAGAACTTTTCATGGACTGCGGTCTTGGCCAATACATTGCCGACGAGGTGACGATACAGAACTGGACCATGGAGGAATGGACGGATATCCTGGACACGCTTGCCGCAAAGCTTCCAGAACAGGCCTATCCGATGATGATGTACGGTAAAAATAATCAGGGCGATACCCATATCATGTCCTATATGCGGGCTTTTGGCAGCACGATTTTTGATGAGGACGGTCATTTTGACCTGGAACATGAGGATTCGGTGAAAGCGCTGGAATGGATACAGTCGGGTGTGGACAAGGGCTGGTACCCGCCTCACCCGGAGAATCTGGAGATTTCAGACTGTAATGAATTATTCAGTAACCAGCAGCTTGCGATTCACATTTTTAACAATGCCAATTTTACCCTTTATGATAATATGGAAAGCTATGGGTATGTGAATTTCCCCGGTAATGTGGCAACTTCTTTTGTGACCGGCTTTGAGGTGTTTGACAATG
>JAMPAW010000056.1 GCA_023666975.1 Clostridium sp. | reverse complement strand
TGGTTGTAATTCTAAGATCATGAAGGATGGAATTGTATGTGATGAATGGTTTCATACAGGATGCAATAATGAAATGACAGTGAATTCATTAGATGATATAATACAACATAAGAAGTGGAAATATATTACTACAACGCCAGAAACAATATTTAGAAATGTTATATTCTCAATAGAGGTTCCGGATTTTTTAAAGAATTCTGTTGGAACACCTTCAGAGGAATCCTATAGAGAAGACACTAATAGGTATTTAATGCATTTGAAGGAAGGGAAAGCTAAATATGTTAACGATACTGTTGCAATATATAGATATCATGATAAAGGTATATGGTCATTGAAATCGTCATTTCATAAAGAGGTTTATTCGGCAAGAGCATTGTTAGATTATAGCAAATATTATGATAAATGTTATTTTGACCATTTTTGTAAGCTGAGTAATGAGTATTTTATAAGGGCATCTGCCAATCTGTTTTGTCATGCATTGAATCATGAAAAAATGGATTCAAACGATATATACAATTATAGCGAGTTATTAAAAGATTATGTTTTTGTAAATGAAGAGGAATTTGCTTATGATGACAGATTGTTAGAGGTAGTACAGAATCGACAGGAAAGAGATATTATTGTTTGGGGGACTGGTAATGCCGCAATACGTTTATTAGATAAATATATAACAATGGAGAAAATTTCCTTTTTTGTTGATAGTAATCAGGATAAGCAGGGTGCAAGCATAAATGGAATAACGGTTTTGTCCCCTCAACAGGTAAAAGATTATAGAGGCGAAAAGTACATTGTGATTGCTAGTTCCTTTTATAATGAGATTATACAAATTATTTTAGATCAACATATTTGTAGTGAAGAAGAAATTATTAATTTGTATAAAATGGATTACAAATATTCTTTACTTTTTGAATAGATGATAACAAGGTTAAATTTGAGTATGTTGGGGAGAGTGCATTATGAAAAAGAAATTATTAGAAAAAGTACGGAACAAAGAAATTGTTGTAGGTGTGATTGGCTTGGGATATGTGGGACTCCCGTTGGCTGTTGAAAAGGCAAAGGCAGGGTTTAAAACTATAGGATTTGATGTACAGTCAGAGAAGGTAGAGAAAGTAAACATTGGGATTAACTATATTGGTGATGTTGTTGATTCTGATTTAAGTAGTTTGGTAAAAAGGGGGCTATTGTCGGCTACGAATGATTTTTCTTTTATAAAGGATGTGGATTTTATTGCAATATGTGTGCCTACTCCTTTAGATATACATCAGGAGCCGGACACTTCTTATGTAAGGTCATCTGCGGAAAATATTTCTAAGTATTTAAAAGCAGAAACAATAGTAGTATTGGAATCTACGACTTATCCAGGAACAACTGAAGAATTGATTAAACCAATTTTAGAGAGGGGATCAGGATTAAGGTGTGGCGAGGATTTCTATCTGGCATTCTCACCAGAAAGAGTGGATCCAGGTAATTTATATTACAAAACAAAGAATACTCCTAAGGTTGTAGGTGGAATAGGAAAGGATGCTACTGAAGTTGTATCTGCTATGTACCGTGCGGTATTAGAGGGGGATGTATTTGAAGTTTCTTCACCTGCAGTAGCTGAGATGGAGAAAATTTTAGAGAATACTTATCGTAATGTTAATATCGGATTAATCAATGAATTGGCTATGCTGTGTAATAAAATGCATTTGAATATTTGGGAGGTGATCGAAGCAGCGAGGACAAAACCCTATGGTTTTCAGGCATTCTATCCAGGACCGGGGTTAGGAGGGCATTGTATTCCGCTCGATCCGTACTATTTATCGTGGAAGGCAAGAGAGTATGGGTTTCATACGTCTATGATTGAAAGTTCAATGATGATTAATGATAGAATGCCGGAATATTGTGTTAGTCGTGCAAGTAAAATACTTAACCGATGCAAAAAGGCGATTAATGGTTCTAATATTCTGGTGTTGGGAGTGGCTTATAAACAGGATATTGATGACTATCGTGAGAGTCCTGCTGTTAAGGTGATTGATATATTGAGAGCGGAAGGAGCTAATGTTTCTTTTTATGATCCTTATATTCCGGAATATCAGTACAAGGGAGATATTTATAGGGGATTAAAGGATTTAACTGGGGATGTTATTAAGAAAAGTGATTTGGTGATGATTACAACGGCCCATCAGGTTGTTGATTATGAATTTGTATGTAGAAACGCAAAAGTGGTCTTTGATACAAAAAATGTTACTAAACAATTGGAGGAAAGAGAAAATATAGAGGTATTGTAAAAGGAAATCCCGCAAAATAAATGAAGAGGTTTAATTTATGAAAGAATTACTAGTGTTTAGGTCTGCTAAACATCCAGTTGTTAAGGATTGTATTAATAAAATAAATAATGAATATAAAGAATGCACAATATGGTTGTGCATTCAGGAGCAGTGCATTAATATGTATTTGGAGTATGATAATGTAAAATTTATTGTGTTTCCAAATGGTATGTTTAATTATGAAAAAACCGTTGTAAATAAAAAAATTGTGGATCACTTAGTAGGAAAAAAATTTGACGATATATATATTCCATATTCAACGCAAACTCCAAATTGTAGAGAAATTGAAAAAATTATATTAAAAATAGTGCGAAAAAAAACAGCTATATATTATAGTTTGAATGGCAATATAAATAGAGAAAGAATACATTTTAGTAAAATAAAACCCAAAAGAATCATTGAAATTATATGTAAGTATATTGATTATAATGTCATGAGAATTATATATATTTATTTTGCAGGGAGAAGAAAAAATGATTGAAGATGAATTTATTGAATTTGAAAATAACAGCAGTGTCTTAAAGTATAAATATAGATATAGAGACATACTTATTTGGCCGTATATTAGAGATTTGCTACTTCGAAAAGTTATTCTTAGTAAATATGGACTATTGCCCAATATCGAGCGGCGAGGAAAAGAAAATAAATATAGAGATTATATTAAATATAATTCGTTTAATTTACCAAGAAAAGATATATTGTTTTTTTCACCTTCAAGTGCTTTAATAGAATCAGATTATCAAATTTTTGACCGTTTAATAGATGGCTTAGTGGAAGTGGATGCGGAGAATTCTGTTAAAATTGTGCAATATAATCAAGATTTTAATTTTGAGAAATTAAGCGGGATGGGGATTCCGTTTTCTGTGGATACATTTATTCAAAAAATAATTGCATATGAGGGAAAAAGGCAAAAGGTTTCTAGAGAAGATCAGGAGACCATAAATCAATTTGTAGAGTATCTTAAAAAAAATATCCCTTTTGAAGTGGAGGAGGGCATATATGAAGCAATAAGAAAGCAGGCAATAGCAGTGATAAAAAGATATCCGGCATATTACAAGTATTATCAAAAATTGATTGATATTGTACGACCTAGAGCGGTGATTTTTCATTGTGGAGTATATGGATTGCCGGAGGTTAAAGTTTTTAATGATAGCGGGGTTGTGACAGCAGAATATCAGCATGGCAGTATTGATCGTCATTGGGATTATATGTATGGAAAGAGTGTTGCTGAAGATGATATTTATAGAGAGTATATGCCTAAGTATTTATTGACATGGGGTGATTATTGGACAAGGAACATGAATATACCTGCTAATATATATAAGATTGGAAATCCGACAATCCGGCAAAACATAGAAAATTTTAAGAAAATCAAATCGAATGATGATGACCAATTTAACATACTTCTTGTGACAGGTAACGAGCATAAATGGTATGTAGAGTTTATTGATTATGTACTGAATAATCTGCCAGAAAAATTTAGGCTAATAGTAAAGCTACATCCATTGCGCCCGGACGATGCTGGTTACTACAAGTCTTTTTTACATAACGAAAGGGTTGATGTTAAACATGAAGGCTCCATTTATGGTTATTTTGCTATATGTAAATATATAATCGGAGATATGTCAACTGCAATGTATGAAGCAACTGCCATTGGAAAAGATGTTTTTATTGTGGATAATGAATTGACAAGAAATTATATGAATGGTGGTTTTGGAATTAAGGTACAAAATGGACAACAATTTATTGAAAAAATGAATACAAAAAGAAAAGAAAAATTTTGTAGTGAGGATTTTTTCGAAAAAGACTGGAAGGAAAATTATTCGAGATTTTTAAAAGAAATTGTATATGAAAACAGATGAAAGAGGTGACAAAAATGCTTAATGGAAAAAATATCTTGGTAACAGGTGGAACGGGTTCATTTGGGAAAAAGTTTTTAGAAATAGTATTTCAAAGGTATACCCCTAATAAAGTAATCATCTATTCCAGAGATGAGTATAAACAGAGCATCATGAAAAGTGAATTTGCAGATAGGTTGGATATGTCAAGGGTACGTTTTTTTATTGGTGATGTTAGGGATAAAGATAGATTATTCCGAGCATTTGAAAATGTGGATTATGTAATACATGCAGCAGCGATGAAACAAGTACCAACCTGTGAATATAATCCTTTGGAGGCGGTAAAAACCAATATACATGGTGCACAAAATGTCATTGATGCCGCTCTTGATAGGAATGTGAAAAAAGTAGTTGCTCTATCGACTGATAAAGCAGTTAATCCTATTAATCTGTACGGAGGTACAAAGTTAGTATCCGATAAATTATTTATAGCTGCTAATGCATATATAGGTCATAAAGATACAGGATTTGCGGTTGTACGTTATGGAAATGTGGCAGGAAGCAGGGGATCTGTTATTCCGATTTGGCGGAATGCGATTGAAAAAGGAGAGAACAGTTTAAGTATTACTGACATGAGAATGACTCGTTTTTGGATAACCTTGGAACAGGGAGTAGAATTAGTATTTAAAGCATTGGAAGAGTCAAAGGGCGGCGAAACATATATATCAAAAATACCATCTTTTCATATTGGAGATTTGGCAGAAGCAATGCTGCCTGGCTGTAATATAAAGGAGATTGGCATACGGGAAGGAGAGAAGCTTCATGAAGTAATGGTTACAAAAGACGATTCATTATCAACATATGAATATGCTCAACATTATATAATATATCCTCATTATGATTGGGTGAATTTAGAAAGAGATATGTTGCCAGGTGGAACAAAAGTTGCAGATGGGTTTGAATATAGTTCAGAAATTAATGAACAGTGGCTAACGATAGAGGATTTGAAAAAAGCATTAGCAAATATTTAGAACTAACGCAAGGATATATACTTTTTAGTTAAGAGGAGGGCGCATATTTATGAAATATTGTAAAAAATGTCTACAACCTGATACAAGACCAGGAATACTTTTTGACGAGGAACAGGTGTGTTATGCTTGTCGTTATGAGGAAAATAAGAGATTAATTGATTGGACTGTAAGAGAGAAGGAACTTAGAGATATTGCAGAAAAGGCGAAGAAGGAAAGTAAAAGACGTAATGTCAGTTATGACTGCGTAATTGGTGTTTCGGGTGGAAAGGATAGTACATTTCAGGCTGTATATGCAAAAGAAAAACTGGGTCTTCATCCACTTTTGGTGAATTGTGTTCCAGATGAGATTACTGATATTGGAAGAAAAAATATTAATAATCTAAATAAGTTGGGATATGATATTATTTCAATAAGTCCTGATCCTAATATTGCAAAACAGCTTGCAAGAAAAACTTTTTTTGAAAGAGGAAACATTGTTGCAGCATCGGAATATTGTCTATGGGCATCAGCATATATAATTGCGGATAAGTTTAATATTCCGCTCATTATTCAAGGAGAAAATGCGGCTTTGACACTTGGTACTGCTAATGCCCAGGAAACCACGGGAAATGCATTTAGTGTTGTGCAGTTAAATACTCTGAGAGGTGCAAGCGCTGCACAATTGGTAGAGGGAGAGGATAATCTTTCTGAGGATGATGTTTACTTTTATCAGATTCCAGATGTAGATAAGCTGAAAGAAAAGGGGATTACCGCAATTTTTCTGCAATATTATGCGAAAGAATGGTCACAAGTTGGTAATGCTGATTTTGCGGTTGCGAGAGGTCTTTCTGGAAGGATGAAGGAAGATTTACATGATTTAGGGAGATATAGGAGATATACAGCACTGGATTCTGATCTGTGTATAGCTAACCAGATGATAAAATACTTAAAATTTGGCTTTGGTTTTGCTACTGATGAGGCTTGTTATGATATACGGGAAGGAAGGTTGAGCAGGGAGGATGCTATATGGTATGTAAAAGAGTATGATGGTAGATGTGGTGAAAAGTATATTAAGGAAGCCTGTACATATCTTTCAATTACAGAGGAAGAATTTTGGGAGGTTGTTGATAAATATGTGAATAAGGAATTGTTTGAAAAAAATAGTAAAGGACATTGGATTCCTAAGTTTGAGGTTGGAACTGATTTTGATGAAGAGAATTAAATATTTAAAGTGGTTATAGAGGGATAATAGATATGAGTAGTATTGCCGTGATTACAGCAAGAGGTGGAAGTAAGAGAATTCCAAGAAAAAATATTAGAGAGTTTTGTGGGAAACCGATAATAGCCTATTCTATCGAAGTGGCTTTAGCGTCACATACATTTGATGAAGTAATGGTTTCCACAGATGATGAGGAAATCAAGGAAATTGCTTTGCAGTATGGTGCAAAAGTTCCTTTTATGCGTTCAAACGAAACTTCGGATGATCATGCGATGACATATAAGGTTTTGCTTGAAGTTTTGGATTCATATAAAAAAAGAGGGATGAAATTTGAATATATGTGTTGTGTTTATCCAACAGCACCATTTATCACAATAGATAGTTTAAAGAGGGCGATGCATATGCTGAAAAGTGAGAGCTTAGATAGTGTACTTCCGGTAGTACAGTTTTCGTTTCCGCCGCAAAGAGGAATTATTATACAGAATGGGAAAACAGCCTTTCGATGGCCGGAAAATGCACTAGTGCGTTCACAAGATTTAGAACCGATGTATCATGATGCAGGTCAGTTTTATTGTGTGAATGTGAAAAAATTTATGCGACACCATAGTCTGATAACGGAAAATACAAAGCCGATTATACTAGATGATTGGGAAGTACAGGATATTGACAATGAATCGGATTGGAAAATGGCGGAGTTTAAATACAGTTATTTACATAAATGATATAAGGAGCGTTAAAAAATAGGTTAGAAGAATGTAGAGGATGGATTATGAATTCAATTTTTGAATATGTTAATTTAGAAAAAATTGAAGATAAACAGGTGGTTTGCTTTGGATGCAGGGAAGCAAAAGCGTTTGCTGTGCGCCTACTTGAGCAAAATATTTGTTTTGATTATTTTTTGTTTTTAGGAGATGATAAATATAACTTACCACACATGTTAAATAAACAGGTAATCAGCATAGAACAATTAAAATTTCTTGAGAATTATGTTGTTGTAGCACCGTATAATGAGTTACAGCATGCATATCAGTTGTTAAGCGGATTAGACTTGGAAAATAATATAATTGAAATAGAAAGACTACAATCCAAATTGTTAAGTACTTCTAATCTTGTGATTTATGGAACAGGTGGACGTGCAAAAAGGATTTATAGAGAAATTAATGAATATGTAGAAGTTAAATATTTTTGTGACTCCAATGCGGATAAAGCAGGGAGTTATTTTGAAGATAAATTGATTATTCATGCCATTGCATTATCTGATTTGCCTAGAGATACCTGTGTTATTATTGGTAGCACATACTATGATGAGATTAATAGTACGGTGCTACAGCAGGGTATTGACAGAAACCGTATTTTTTATGTGGAATATGATTTAACTATTTTCCCTGATAACGAACACAGCATAACTTATAAATTAAAATCTGTGATTGATTTGATTCGAGATTATAAAAATAAGGAATTAATCTTATATGGTCAAAAAAATATAGTCTATAAGATGTCTGAAATATTGTTAAATCTTGGAATGAATGTAAATAAAATTATAGAACGTGATAAACTGGAAGAAGACGGAACAATCTGCTCATTGGCTTATTGTGATATGCAAAATGTTATTTGTGTTATAGTAGACAAATATTCTGCATATACGCATGATTTGTTAGAAGGGATAGGGCTATCAGAATCGCAATATGCATGGGTCGAGAATTATAGTAGTTTTAATTTTACCTGTACAGACAGAATATATAAATCGGTATTGGATCCGCATTTAGGACATGCGCATATTAGTAGCAACGAAGAATATCCAGGGTTCATAAAATATGAGTGTATAAATTCTGAGAGTACAAATCCTGTTGTTATATTGGCTTTAGGCGGTTCTACTACATCAGCTTATGGGGTAAGGCAAAAGCCTTGGAGTGAGTATTTGTCGGAAATACTCATTAAAAATAGTATAGAACATATTATTTATTGTGGAGGAACAGATAGTTATACAGCAAGTCAAGAACTAATAAAGCTTATCAGAGATGGTCTTTGGTTAAAACCAGATTATGTTATTTCCTATGGTGGGATTAATAATATGAGTATTTTGTCTAAAACCCCATTTGTTCATTATTATCAGAAGGAGTTTTATGATGGTGTGGTAAAATCTATTACTTCATCCCATTGGGGAGCGATGAGGGGGGTGAATTATGGGGTTGAACCAGATTGCGATAATTTTAAATATTGGTTTATACAGATTAAAATGATGAATGCAATCTGTGAAGAGTTTGGCATAGGTTATAAGGCTTTTTTGCAACCGATATTATACAGTAAAGAGAGGATAGATAGTAAAGACGCAGATTTAGATATAGTTTTTTTAAATGGTTGTGGCTTTTTGTCTGAGTATTCAAGTGGAAAATTGGTGAGTTTAAGCATGGATGAGACCGATTATGCTTACAAGCTTTACAAAAGCGCATTGCATTTTAGAAATATGGCAAAAAAAGTATATGAATCATGGTTCTGTGATTTATCAGATTTATTTGATGGACAGAGTGGGATTTATATTGATCCTTGTCATGTATGTGGAAAGGGAAACAAAATGATTGCGGAAAAGATATATGGAACTATTAAAGGTGAATTGAAGAAAAGGAATTTAAAATTTTACAATAATGTTCCACATTTTGATGAAAATATTTTAGATGTTAAGGAGGAAGTTGGATGTATATATTAGGAATATCTGGTTTATATCATGATTCAGCAGCGGCATTGATATGTGATGGTGAGATTATTGCTGCTGCGCAGGAAGAGCGTTTTACACGGATAAAGCATGATGCTCATGTTCCGGTGAATGCGATGCAGTATTGTCTCAAGCAGGCGGGCATCACATCAAAGGATTTGGAGGCTGTTGTCTATTATGATCAGCCTTTGTTGACTTTGGATCGATTTTTAAAAAATGCTTTAGCTTTAGGTGAGAATGCGAATAATCTTGTAGAGAGTACTTATTCTAATCTGTTCTCATGGAAATTGTGGATTCACAAACAGATTGAAGCTGCAATCGGTGGATTGGGAAAACATGGCAAGCTACTAGTTACCAAACACCATATTTCACATGCAGCTTCAGCCTTTTATCCATCTCCATATGAGAAAGCAGTGGTGTTGACAATTGATGGTGTTGGTGAGTGGACCACTACCGCAATTGGTGTTGGGGATGGTAATAGCTTGAAATTGTATGAAGAAATTAAATATCCCCATTCGATTGGATTGATGTATAGTGCCTTTACTTATTTTTGTGGATTTAAGGTAAATTCGGGAGATTATAAGTTTATGGGGTTAGCACCATATGGGAAACCTGTTTATTATAATGTGATTAAAGAAAAAATGATAGACATAAAAAAAGACGGTTCTTATTGCTTGAATTTGGATTATTTTGGCTACCATAGGGGCGGGACAATGATTAATGAGGAAAAATTCTCAGAGCTTTTTGGCGGTGGTAGGAGACAGCCAGAATCAAGAATTACACAACGTGAAATGGATATCGCATCTTCTGTGCAAAAAATTACGGAGGAAATGATTTGTACATTGGCATACCATGCAAAAGAAAAATATGGAGAAGGAATTGATAACCTATGTCTGGCAGGTGGAGTAGCACTTAACTGTGTTGCGAACGGAAAACTGCAGAAGGCAGAAATTTTCAAAAATATCTGGATTCAACCTGCAGCAGGAGATGCAGGAGGTGCTCTTGGAGCAGCATTATATAGTTATTATACTTATTATAAAAAAGACAGAACTGTGAATGAAATAGATAGTATGATGGGGGGGCTGTTGGGTCCCGCATTTAATACAGAAGAGATTATACATTATTTAGATGAGAACAAGTACCCATACCATTTGTACAAGAATAAAGATGAGAAGACACAACTTTTGGCAAAGATGCTGTCAGAAGAAAAAATAATAGGTATTGCACAGGGACGTATGGAATTCGGTCCTAGGGCACTGGGTAATCGGAGTATATTGGCAGATTGTCGTTCTCCATATATGCAGTCAAGGATTAATTTAAAGATTAAATACAGGGAATCGTTTAGACCATTTGCACCGCTTGTATTAGCAGGAAAGGAACAAGAATATTTTGATTTGCCGTGTGATAGTCCGTATATGTTGAAAGTTGGAAATGTAAAACAGGAAAGAAGGAAACCATTTGATTTGGAGAAACTTTTGGCAGATAAAGAAGGGGACATGCTTCAAATTGTGTCAGAACCTCGTTCCGATATTCCAGCCGTAACTCATGTGGACTACAGTGCGAGGATTCAGACAGTGGATTCTATGAGAAATAAAAATATGCATGAGATTTTGTCAGAATATGAGAAGTTAACTGGGTGTGCAGTTTTGGTTAATACGTCCTTTAATGTACGTGGAGAACCAATTGTTTGTACTCCAGAAGATGCTTATGAATGTTTTATGAGGACCGATATGGATGTATTGGTAATGGAAGATGTAGTTATTTATAAGAACGAACAACCAGAATGGTCAGAAGATACAGATTGGAGGGGGAAATATGCGTTGGACTAATATGAATGAGAAAGAAATGATAAAAGCATGGGCAGCAGAGGAATCTTCTGATAGCTTGACAAAAGAATATCTTTCGATGCCAGATAAAGAAAAAGAAAGTTATTGGTGTGAATATGATCAAAAAGATGATATTTTAGAATATACTTTTGATACAATTCCAGAATTAAAGAGTATGTTAGAAAAGGAGCTGGAAGAAGACTTTTATAAAGACCTGATTCGTCCTGTAGCGGTTGCTTCTTTAAAAGAGAAAAAATTAATTATCCAACCGGACGTGACAAAGCAGGCTGCTGCGTCATCCTTACAACAAGAAGATGAATTTTCAATTCCTGATTTTGTGTACAGATTTTAGTAGTGCGGAAATGAGTATTTCAATTTGATGAGTTTATAAATATTAAAATTACGTAGTAGAGTAAGGTGAAAATTTACCCTACAGAAAGGGAGATGTATAGAACTGACAAAAAATGGTGGAGAGTTATTTATCGGTCTCTATCATAAATATGCGCGTAAACCCTTTCTGGAGTATTTTGAGGAGTTAAGAGAAAAAAACAGTGATGAAAAGTTCCTTTTTAATAAATATCGTGAATTGGATAGCAGACATGCTGATGAGACTCAGGCGAAGAGTTGGTTCATGGATCAGGTTCTTCATCCTTATGAAACACAGCATACGCTAAAGGAAATAGTAAAAGTATTTGTAGAAATGGGTGTGGATTTTGTCAGCACATTGATTAATCGTTTTGAACCAATGCAGGATGTAGAGGAATTATTTCGGATTGAGAAGGGATTGTATGAGAAGGGGATGTGTTATTTGAAGAAGCGTGAGTATTTTCCTAGATTTTTTTATGTACTTGGAAAGAAAAGGTAGTCTTATAGGAGTATAAGGAATGAATTTTTTGAATGATTTAAAGAAGACATATATTATCGCCGAAATGTCAGCCAACCATGCAGGTAGTTTTGAGCGTGCAAAAGAAATTATTCATGTTGCCAAAGAATCTGGAGCAGACTGTATTAAGCTTCAAACGTATACCCCGGATACGCTGACAATAGATTGTGATAACAAGTATTTTCATATTGATAACGGAACATGGGAGGGAGAAAATCTTTACCAATTGTATGGAAAAGCCTATACGCCGTGGGAGTGGCAGGCAGATTTGAAGGCGGAAGCAGAGAAAATAGGGATAGATTTTTTATCAACACCGTTTGACAAAACTTCTGTCGATTTTTTAGAAGATTTGCATATAAAGGCATACAAGATTGCTTCTTTTGAATTGGTGGATATTCCGCTAATTGACTATGTGGCATCAAAAAAGAAGCCGATTATTATGTCCACAGGGATGGGTTCTTTGGAGGAGATTCGAGAGGCGGTTGATACTATCCGAAAATATCATAATGAAATTGTACTGTTAAAATGTTCGAGTGCATATCCGGCTATTTCCGATGAGATGAATCTCTTAACTATGGTTGATATGGAAGAGCAATTTGGGTGTCCTGTGGGACTATCCGATCATTCCATGGGTTCGTTGGGAGCGGTAACTGCAATTGCTATGGGAGCAAAAGTAATCGAGAAACATTTTTGCTTAAGCAGGGATATTGAAAATCCTGATTCTTCATTTTCGATGGAGCCGCAGGAATTTGCAGACATGGTTCGTGATATCCGGATGGTTGAAAAGGCAAAGGGAAAGGTATTTTATGGACCTACGGAACAGGAGAAGGATAGTATTGTGTTTCGGAAATCAATATTTGCAGTAAAGGATATCCAATCAGGAGAAAGGTTGACAGAAGAAAATATTAGAGTGATAAGACCGGGATATGGGATGAAACCGAGATATATGAGGGAACTTTTAGGAAAAAAAGCCTTATGTGATGTGAATAGGGGTACACCAATCTCCGAAGAAATCGTAGGTGAGGATTCATGAAATATAAATTGCAGCGGGTATGCGAAAAAGACAGAGATTTGTTATTTGAATGGGCAAATGATAAATTATGCAGGGAAAATTCTTTTTCTTCGGAACCAATATCTTATGAAGAGCATTGCAAATGGTTTTCTCTTAAACTTGCCGATCCGATGTGTTATATGTATATATATTACTATGAAAATATACCAATAGGACAAGTTCGTGTTGATTGTGAGGCAGAGACAGGCTGTATCAGTTATTTTGTTGTCTGTGAATATAGAGGACAAGGTCATGGTCATAATATGTTACAGTTAGTGGAAGGTGAGATGCAGGGAAAAATCGAAAAACTTATCGCCTGTGTAAAATATGATAATATAGCATCTCAAATGGTATTTAAAAAGAATAACTATACTGAGGTAGAAGAAAAAGATTATGTAAGGTATTGGAAAGAAATTAGCAATCATGAGACTAAAACAATAAATATTAGTGCGGGGGGGAGTAATTGTTTTAACCAATAACAGGAATGCGCTGGAATTGATTTCCTATTTGGAACAAAATGAGGACTCCCTTTCTGTAATAAGCTGCAAGATTAATATGGAGATGATAAAGCGTATAAATCCAAGAATAATTATCAGCTATAATTATAAATATATCGTGAGTTCCGAGGTGATAGATTATGTAAATGGATATATTTTTAATCTCCATATATCATACTTGCCGTGGAATCGGGGTTCAAGCCCTAACTATTGGAGTTTTGTAGAAAACACACCGAAAGGTGTCACGATTCATCAGATGGACAAAGGGTTGGATACCGGAGATATTATTGTTCAGGAAGAAATGTTTTTTGATGAGAATGAGGAAAGTTTTTCCTCATCATATCAGAAACTGAACAATAAGATAGTAGAATTATTTATTCAAAATTGGCAGAGTATTAAAGATAAAACATATGAATTAAAGAAACAGGAAGGAAAAGGTTCCTACCATACGGTAAAGGATTTTGAGCAATTTACAAGAGGGGATATTATAAATTGGAATGAGAATATTGCGGATTATAAAAGAGAATTAGAAAGGCGACAGGATTCATGTACATCCCATATGGAAGACAATCAATAGATGAAGAAGATATTCAGGCAGTTGTAGATGTATTGCGTTCAGATTATCTTACAACCGGTCCGAGAGTAGCAGAATTTGAACAGAAAGTGGCAGATTATGTTGGCGCGAAGTATGCAGTGGCAGTGAGTAATGGTACAGCGGCATTGCATATTGCTTGTCTGGCTGCAGGGATTGGTCAGGGTGATGAAGTGATTACGACACCAATTACATTTGCGGCATCTTCAAATTGTGTGCTGTATTGTGGAGGGAAACCGATATTTGCCGACATTGATGCAGACACATATAATATTTCGCCACAAGAGATAGAAGAGAAAATTACGGATAAGACGAAAGCTATTATTCCGGTTCATTATACGGGACAGCCCTGCGACATGGATGCAATAGAGGAAATGGCAAGGCGGCATAATTTATTGGTGATAGAAGATGCAGCGCATGCACTAGGGGCAGAGTATAAAGGGAAGAGAATAGGCAGTATTTCGGACATGACCTGTTTTAGTTTTCATCCGGTAAAGCCGATTACAACTGGTGAGGGCGGCATGGTTGTAACGAATAATGAGGAATTGTATAAGAGGCTTGTTCTGTTCCGGAGTCATGGAATAACCAGGGATGAAGAATTGCTTACAGAGAATCAGGGAGACTGGTACTACCAACAATTAGAACTGGGGTATAATTATCGCATTACAGATATTTCCTGTGCGTTGGGTATCAGCCAGATGGATAAATTAGATAGTTTTCTGGAAAAGAGACGGGAAATTGCTGGTCTGTATGATAAAGCCTTTCAGGATGTGGCAGGCATTAAAATGCAAAAGCAGATAGCAGGTGGCAATAGTGGCTGGCATCTTTATATGATTCAGGTGATGAATAAGAGCCGGAAAGAAGTATTTGACCAGTTAAGAGCTGTGGGAATTGGCGTTAATGTTCATTATATTCCGGTATATCAACATCCATATTACCGAAATCACGGTTATTCTGATTGTTGCCTTCCGAACGCAGAAAACTTTTATGAAAGGGCAATCAGCCTGCCGATTCATCCGGCGTTGACTGCGGAGCAGCAGCAATATGTCATTGATAAAGTGCTTGAAATTGTAGGTAAATAAGAGAGGCGAATTATGTTCTATATTCGGGTGGATGCAAATGAATTTATTGGAACGGGTCATGTAATGAGATGCCTTTCCATAGCAGAGGAGTTTCGCAGGCGGGGGGAGCTGGTGACATTTCTGGTTGCAGATAATTGCTCTGAAAAGATAATCGTGTCAAAAGGGTTTCAGATAATTTGCCTGCATTCTGCGTGGGATGATTTAGATAAAGAAGTCGAAAGCCTGATATCTGTAATAGAAACAATGAATATTTCAGTGCTTTTGATTGATTCTTATTATGTTACAGAAAACTATTTAGGAACTGTCAGAAAATATACGAAAACCATATATATTGATGATGTGGATGCTTTTCTTTATCCGGTAGATTTATTAGTGAATTATAATATATATGCGGAAGATTTATGTTATAAGGAAAGATACCAGGCAGTAGGACTGGGTACGCAGTTTGCGTTAGGGTGTTCCTATGTTCCGCTAAGAGAGGAATTTTCCAATGTAAATAAAGAAATAAAGGAAAAGGTTTCTAATATTTTAATTACTTCTGGCGGTACAGATACCTATAATGCTATAGGAAATATTCTTGAAGCTTTGTGCGGACAGGCGTGGTTCGATGAGTTGGAGTATCATATCATTTTGGGAAGATTTAATGTACATATAGAAGAGTTGAAGGAAAGGTGGAAGCAGTATGAAAATGTTCATTTGCTGACCAATGTTTCTAATATGTCAGAATATATGAAGTGTTGTGATATAGCAATTACAGCGGGTGGGGTGACAACTTATGAATTATGTGCGTGTGGGATACCATCAATTATGTATACGTTGGCAGATAATCAATTGCAGATTGCACAAACTGTATCGGAAAAGAAGCTGATTCCGTGGGTCGGGGATGTTCGGGAGAATATAGAGAATTGTATGAATTTAATAATTTTATATATGCGGAAAATGTCAAGTGTTGATGAACGAAGAGAGAAAAGTATGAAGGTGCAGAAAATTATTGATGGAAACGGATGCAAAAGGGTAGTGGATTATATTATTGATGTGTTGTCATAATGTTTCATTAGATGTAACGAAGAATCTTATTAAAAACGAAGAACACAATCAGAGTAAAAGCAGATATCATTCGTCAGAGCAAGCAGGAGCCGTCGTGAGACAGATGGACAATAATGAACTTAAACGACAGATGAATTTAAAAACGAAATCCAGCCCGCAATTGTGAACGCTATACACCACTTAAAAGTTTGTATTTATGGAAGTTTTTTTGTGCATCAAGGACTATCCCAAAGTTTGTGTAAACTTCCAAACTGATGTAAGATAGGATTACACAGTTTGGAGTTTTTATTTTACACGGTTTTGGTCATAACATCTTCCACGCAGGAACACCAATGGGAAGGTCGGCTGATTTTGAAATGTAATAAATGAATGGATGAATTAGCATTCGGCTAAAATACTTTGCATTTTGGAGGCGTAAAAACTCATATATATTCCTGAAAAACGTAAAAATCGTTAAATTACATTATTTGACTTCAACCAGTCGTGTGGTATGGAGCTTGATCCTGATAGCGAGTGGATTAGGCTCTTTCCCTCTATTCCCAGTGTTTGCTTGTTCCGTCAGTGACTGCCCTTTTAATATGTGGGATAAGTATATTATCTATGATATTGTCATCTAATCTGTCTGTGGTACCATCAATATAATACAACATCATAGAAAGTGCTTCGCCCAAAGCCATTTGCCCAGTAGGTTCTGCCACCATAGGTCCGAGGTAACGGGGAGTTCCCAATGGTATTCCGGCTATAAGTGCAGCCTCGTAGTCGTATTCATTTCCGGGGTCTGCTCCTCTTTGTTTTGGACCGATTACAAGATTACCGGGCGACCATACAAATGCTTTTTCCATATCGCTGTAATATTCATCCGACTCATTTGTTTTTGTATATGTAATCAGTGTTAAAAATTTATTTTTGGGGTTATTTGGAAGCTCTTTTATGTAATTTAAATCAGAAAGGCAAGGATTGTCCAATTCTTCCTGTGTAATGTTGTGATACTGTATATAGGATTTTTCGACAGCTTTAATCAGCTTTTCAAAGGTAGGTTGATCATTATTTTTTACTTCGGCAATAAAATCTCTTAAGATGCTATCTGGTATAATATGGTGGCGTGCCTGATCAGAAGAAGAGAGAGGGTTTAAATATTCAGCTGTATCTTTCTTTTGTAAGATGTTTAGTGAGGCTGCAAAATGTTTTGGTGCAGTTCGTATATCCTGCATTTGGCATATTGGCATTATTTTGCTAATGTTTTGCTTAATATTTTGGGAAGAATTGTTTGTGGTCGTATGTATTTCTTTGTGTGTGTAATCAAACATTTTTGCTGACCTCACCTTCTAGAATAATTAATTTTGAAAAAGGATATTCATTTTGAGGGGATTATTTATTCATAGTTATTATAACACTATATAGTCAGCAATAAAATAATTTTTTTAATCAAACTTCTGTATACAGGTAAATGTATAATTGCTGAAATCCAGCATAAGGTTTTCGACCATTTCATCATCTGAATAATCAAAAAGTTCTTTTATGATGAGTGCGCCGACAATTACATTTACTGGTGTATTTGGTCTTGATGTTTTATCGCTATATAAAACAGAGAAGCGTTTGAATCCAACATCATAAGATAGTATTATTTTCAGTCGGTGCCTTTTTAATCATCTTGTCAAAGTCCGATTCTATGGGCTGAAGCTTATTATAAATGTCATATTCTACATATGCCTTTTCCAATGCCTGTTGGTGGGAAATTTTTCCATTATCTTTTAAGATGTCATATTTTCTAAATTCAAGAAACGCATTTATGCTGTCAGAGAATTCCTGCATGGTAAATGCGTTTTCACGTTCAATTAAATCTTCGATATAGTCAAAATAACTGGATACAGCCCGTTCAAGCTGTCGGATTTGTTTTTCATCGAGATAATTTTTGGCAATGGAGGTATCGGATTTTAGAATACGACCATCAGGTACGTATTTCCAAGTTGTTAATCCCATATGCGCTTTGGTATGGTCAGCAGATTCATGTACTATTTCTGCAGCGGTTTTTCCTGTGATGGCATAATGGAATTTGTTCTGTACGGTGGCATAAAAATGATGGGTAACCGCAGAATCTTTGTTGTAATCAATGCTGCACTCTGCGAAAAATATCTGTAACCTGTTGCCAAATTCTGCGTTCGCTGGCACGGATTGAACGGATTCTTTCCAGTAATTCTCTAAAATAATCCTTGCCAAAAGCAGTTTTAGCAAGTTTCAGACGGTCATCATCCATTGCAAACCCTTTTATCATATACTCCTTTAGAATGTTTGTTGCCCAGATGCGAAATTGTGTAGCCTTAACGGAATTTACTCGATAGCCTACAGAAATAATGGCATCCAGATTATAATAATTGGTATCTTTGGTTTGTGTTTTCCCCTCTATGGCACCATGTTGAGTGGTTGTTGCAATTTTTGCGACAACCACTTCTTCCTTTAATTCGCCGGTTTCAAAAATTTTGCGAGATGTCTGCTGATGCCAGACTTACCAATTCCAAAGAGTTCTGCCATTGCTTTTTGCGTAATCCAGATGGTTTCATCTTTAATTAAAGCACTTACCGTTACAGAATCATCCTCTGTGCGGTAAAGTACCATTTCCATTTGTTTTGTAATATCTGTATTCATGTAAAATATTCCTCTCTGCTATCTGTTTATGTTACCATACTAACAGACAGGCTAGGTGACGTCAATCATAACTTGGATTTTTACTGTTGCCACACCGGATTTTGACGGTTTTAGTTAAACATGCGATTTTCTTGCCAAAGGTAGGGTAAAGGATTATAATAATATCCTATAGATAGTAATCTTTTGTTAGCGGAATGCCTGTTAGGAGAAAATGTGAATATTACAAATAGTAAGATATTGGATGACTTGGATAAATATATAGATTTGCTATTATATTATTTTAAGTACAGAGAGTTAAATCCCCAGGTAATTGAATTAATAATTGAATCATTTAAGATGGGGAATGGCATAAAGGGTTAGTTTATTCGTAAAATTTATAATCAAGGAATAGATTTATGTATTTACAAGATAACGCAAAACATGAAGACAAAAGATATCCAGGCAGACAGCAATTTTCTAAAGAATCTTCAGCGATTTCGCAAATAAATGTATCTAATCATCAGCCTGCATCGTTATTTGCCGGAGCAAATTATGATGTGCGGAAAAAGGATTCTATGCCAAGTGGTCTGACGGATATTAGAGTCAGTTATCATGCTGCGGAAAGGACACATTTTGCCACGGCATCTCCGAATGGTATTGTGCAAAAAATTACAAAAGATGAGTTGACTGACCGAGCGATGGCAATAGAAGAGTTAATTAATTCCGGCTTAGTTCCTCAAGAAGGTAATAATATGTGGAGTATATATAATGCGGAAAATGGAGCAGAAGTTCATTTGCTTGGGACAGTGCATACAATAGACTTTGGGAATTTAAAGAACGGAAAACAAATATTTGATATATTAAAAGGAACAAAATATAATCACATATATTCAGAATTGGAAATGAATGTAAGTGGAATTAAGATAGATGATGATATGGGAAGAGATATTGAATTTGCTCATTTGGCACAAAAGACAAAACCGGACAAGGCTGATCCGGATTACAAGGCCAGATTGGGTAGTTTTATAGCATATAGAAAGTTTCTTGCGGAGAGAGAACCCCGATTGCGGCAGGGCATAATCGATGAAATGTACATTGCAATTGCATCGGCGTATTCCGATTTAGAAAAAAGGACTATCGGTTTGGAAACGGAAGAAAAACGTCAGAATGCCAATGACAGAAATCTGGTCTCATTAGGGGAAAGTATGAGCAATATTCCTATATCTCAGGAGTCCAAAGATATAGAAGCGGAATATGTACTATCTGGTAATCAGAAGGGGTTGTTTTCAAAAATGCTTGAAGACATGAAGAATGGATATGATATAGAGAATGTAGAGGAAAGAAATAACACATGGTTTCAAGAAAAGAATATACGTCCTGGTGAGAGGCAATTATGGATTGTCGGCTGTAAACATTTAGCAGGATTGATAACATTATTTTCAAAAGAAGGCTGGCAGGTCTCACCAATGCAGTCATTAGAATAAATATTATCTTGACAGGTATCATATCTTGTGCTAAAATACGTTAAAACGTACATTATATATATAAGCGTTATTTGGATTTTATTGATTTCTCACTACGGATTGAGTATAATAAAAGGAGGATAAGCGATGACAGGAAAAAGTTTTGATGAACTCACGATAACGGATAATTTTATGTTTAGCAAGGTAATGCGGAATAAGGAGCTTTGCAAGCAGTTTTTGGAAATGGTCTTGCGGGTGAAGATTAGGGAGATTACTTTTCCGCAGTATGAGAGAGTGATTGATATCCGCTATGATGCCAAGAGTATACGTTTAGACGTATGGCTGGAAGATGATGAGCATACGGTCTACAATCTGGAGATGCAGGCGACCAGTCAGGATTATCTGGTGAAGAGAACCCGGTTTTATCAGGATTTGATTGATTTGGATTTACTGGAGAAGGGGCAGAGTTATGGCGAGTTAAACCGCAGCGTGATTATCTTTATAATGTACCCCATAAGGTGGACACGACAAGAAAAAGGGATTGCTTAAAATGT
>JAMPAW010000055.1 GCA_023666975.1 Clostridium sp. | reverse complement strand
TGGAGGCAAACAAAAAAGATATCGAAAATGGCAAGGCAAACGGAATGCCGGAAGCTCTTTTGGACCGTCTGGCCCTTACCGGAAAACGGATAGAGGGAATTGCCGAAGGCGTCAGACAGGTAGCTGCTTTAGAAGACCCTATTGGCGAGGTGCTTTCGATGAAAGAACGTCCGAACGGTCTGTTAATCGGAAAAAAGAGAGTGCCTCTTGGCGTAGTCGGCATAATATATGAGTCTCGTCCCAATGTGACGGCGGACGCATTTTCACTGTGTTTTAAAACCGGTAATGCTGTCATACTGCGGGGTGGTTCCGATGCCATTTTTTCCAACAAAGCATTTGTCGATATCATCAAACAGACATTAACGGAAAATCATATTACCCCTGATGCCGTATTTCTCTTGGAGGATACCGGGCGGGAAACGGCAGCACGCATGATGAAACTCAATCAATACATTGATGTGCTGATTCCCCGGGGCGGTGCCGGTCTAATCCGTTCCGTGATACAAAATGCGACGGTGCCGGTAATCGAGACAGGAACGGGAAATTGTCATATTTATATTGACCAGTCCGCAGATGTGGACATGGCTGTAGAGATTGTGAAAAACGCAAAACTGCAGAGGCTTGGTGTCTGCAATGCCTGTGAGTCGCTGGTGATTCACCGGGGAATAGTTGAGAAGGCTGCACCTAAGGTGATTGCCATGCTGCGGGAAAACGGCTGTGAAGTCAGAGGGGATTCTACCATACAGAAGATTGCCGCCGAAACAGTTCCCGCAACGGAAGAGGATTACCGTACAGAATATCTGGATAAAATCATCTCCGTTAAAGTGGTTGAAAACATAGAAGAGGCAATTGAACATATCAACCGCAATTCCACAGGACATTCCGAAGCGATTGTTACCAAAGATTATGACTGTGCACAAAAATTCCTCAATGAGATTGATTCCGCTGCTGTGTATGTCAATGCGTCTACCAGATTTACCGACGGCTTTGAATTCGGTTTTGGTGCAGAAATCGGAATCAGTACCCAGAAGCTCCATGCGAGAGGACCAATGGGATTAGAGGCACTGACAACAACGAAATACATTATCTACGGCAGTGGACAGGTGAGACCGTAACGAGAAGGAGGGTAAAATGGAGACAAAATTTACAGGCAGCAAGGATTATGTGGCGAGCGAGGAATTGATGGCAGCTGTCGACGTTGCCATAGCATTAGAAAAACCATTGCTGATTAAGGGAGAACCGGGTACCGGTAAGACAATGCTGGCGGAAGCGGTAAGCCAGGCTCTGGATAAGGAACTACTGATCTGGAACATCAAATCCACCACAAAAGCGCAGGACGGTCTCTACGTTTATGATACCATTCAGAGACTGTATGATTCGCAGTTCGGGGAAGAGGGCGTCGACGATATCGCTCACTACATTAAATTGGGAAAGCTGGGTGAGGCCTTTCAAGCCGACAAGCAGGTGGTTTTACTGATTGATGAAATTGATAAGGCGGATTTGGAGTTTCCCAACGATTTACTGTGGGAATTAGATAAGATGGAATTCTATATCCATGAGACCCGTGAAACGATAAAGGCAAAAGAACGTCCAATCGTGATTATCACCTCCAATGCGGAAAAAGAGCTTCCTGACGCATTTCTGAGAAGATGTATTTTCCACTATATCACGTTTCCGGACAGGGAACAGATGACAGAAATTGTCAATGCTCATTTTGAGCACCTCCAGGAAAATGTACTGAAAAACGCATTGGATACATTCTACTGGATTCGTTCGGTTAAGGATATCCGCAAGAAACCAAGTACATCTGAGCTGATTGACTGGATACGTGCTTTAATGCTCAGCGGTGTTGACACCGAACATCTGCGCGAGGAACTGCCTTTTCTCGGCGTACTGCTGAAAAAAGATGAAGATTTGGAAGCAGTGAATAAAGCGAAGCTATATTGATGTACCGGAATGCCTTGCTGCATGACGCCATTTTATACAGACAGAGGTAAAGAGATGTTTATTGATTTTTTTTACACATTAAAAGCAAAGGGACTGGATATTTCCATGACAGAATGGCTTACGCTTATGGAAGCACTGGACAAAGGGCTTATCGGTTCGGATTTTTCCAATTTCTATTATATCAGCCGAATGATTCTCGTCAAGGCGGAATCGGATTATGACAAATTCGATTTGGCGTTTATGGAGTTTTTTCATGATGTTCAGTCAGACGATGCCTTGCCGGACGCATTGAAGGAATGGCTTGATAAAGGAGAAAACATGGAGTTCGATAAACAGAATCAGGAAATGTATTCCTTTTATCAGCAGCGAGATGCCGACGAGGTGAAAAGACTGTTTCGGGAACGCCTGTCTGAACAGAACTCCGAGCACAACGGAGGAAATCACTGGATTGGAACTGCCGGCGGTTCTGCTTTCGGACATCACGGGCGAAATGTCGGAGGTATCCGGGTAGGCGAACAGGGCGGCATGCAGAGTGCATTTCAGGTGATGGGTGAACGCAAATATCAGGACTTCCGCAATGACCGGGTGCTCAATATGCATCAGTATCAGGTGGCTTTCCGGAGGCTGCGCCAATACTCTTCAAGACTGGAGGTGCCAAAAACCGAGCTGGATATTGACGGTACAATACGGAAAACCTGCGATAACGGAGGCTATCTGCAGCTTGAGTTTGAACGTCCGAGAAAAAATACGGTTAAACTGCTGCTCCTGTTTGACTGCGGCGGAACAATGATACCCTTTATGGAGCTGTGTAACGAGCTGTTTCAGGCCGTACATAAAGCGAATCATTTTAAGGACGTAAAAACTTATTATTTCCATAACTGTATATATTCCAAAGTCTACAAGACAGCGGAATGTGAAATGGGCGACTGGGTAGACCTGGATTATCTGTTTAAGCATTATGATAAAGATTACAAGGTCATCATTGTCGGTGACGCGCAGATGGCACCGGAGGAATTATTTGACTTAAATGGCAATTACCGTGGACCGAATGACGGACATTCCGGATATGAATGGTGTGAGCGGTTAAACAGTAAATATAAGAAATGCGTATGGCTGAATCCGCGCTATCACAAGGAGCAGATGCAAATGCACTGGATGGAATCGGAGGCTGCGCTGGCCAAACTGTTCCATATGTATACCCTTTCTGTCGATGGTCTGAAAGAGGCGATTTCGTATTTATTAAAGAACAAATAATTTGATTTTTTAGAGGATTTTTTGTATAATCCCTTTAATCCTTGAAAGGAGACAATATTCATGTTTGAATTTTTTAAAGAGAAAGAAAATGAAGAAGCAGAGGAAGCGGAGACAGAAGAAAAGGATAAAGGTTTTTTTTCCCGTTTAAAAGCGGGTCTTGCCAAAACCCGCGACAGTATCAATGAAAGTTTTGACCAGCTGTTTAAGGGATTTTCCTCCATTGATGAGGACTTCTATGATGAGCTGGAGGAAACGCTGATTATGGCAGACTTGGGACTGGATACCACGGAGCAGATTATCGATAATTTAAAGGAATTGGTCAGGAAAAACCACATTAAAGAGGTCGAAGCCTGCAGAGAGCTGGTCATTAATATTATCAAAGACCAAATGCTGGTCGAGGACAGCGCATACGATTTTGAAGACCAAAAGACGGTCATGTTAATTATCGGGGTAAACGGCGTGGGAAAAACCACATCAATCGGAAAGCTGGCGGCACAGTATAAAAATCGCGGCAAACGGGTGATGATGTGTGCGGCAGATACATTTCGGGCAGCAGCAATTGACCAGTTAAAGACTTGGGCCAACCGTGCCGGTGTAGAGATTATTTCCCAGCAGGAGGGGGCTGATCCGGCTGCTGTTACTTATGATGCAGTCAAGGCTGCAAAAGCAAGAGATGTCGATATTTTGCTGGTGGATACGGCAGGAAGGCTTCATAACAAGAAGAATCTGATGGACGAGCTGGCAAAGATGAAGCGTATTATTGAAAAGGAAGATGAAGGTGCTCATTTGGAGACACTCATCGTGTTAGATGGTTCCACAGGACAGAATGCACTCGAACAGGCAAGACAGTTCTCCAATGTTACCCAGATTGACGGTATTATCTTGACCAAGCTTGACGGAACGGCCAAAGGGGGAATTGCCATTGCCATACAGTCGGAATTAAATGTTCCGGTGAAATATATCGGTGTAGGTGAGCAAATTAATGATTTACAGCGGTTTAATCCGGAATCCTATGTCAATGCACTATTTGCAGATATGGATACCCGTTCGGATATTGAGATTCTCATTTCGGAAGATTAAGTGGGAATCAGATGTTTTACCAGAGGTTAAAGGAGGAAATGTAAGATGTTGACACTAGAGAAATTTGAGGAAGCCTATAATACTGTGCAGAAAGTCGTCAATCCCACAAAATTGATTTACAGCGAATTTTTCAGCGGGCAAAGTGGGAATAAGGTGTACTTAAAGCCGGAGAATCTTCAGGTGACCGGCGCCTATAAGATTCGCGGTGCCTATTATAAAATTTCGACTTTGTCAGAGGAGGAGAGAAGCAAAGGCTTAATTACCGCTTCTGCGGGAAACCATGCGCAGGGCGTGGCATTTGCCGCAAAGGCATATAATGTGAAAGCAACGATTGTCATGCCGACGACAACACCGCTGATTAAAGTAAACCGTACAAAGTCCTATGGTGCGGAGGTGATTCTTTACGGCGATGTGTATGACGAGTCCTGCCAGTACGCTTTGGAAATGGCAGAGGATAAAGGCCTTACGTTTATCCACCCCTTTGACGATCTTGATGTCGCCTGTGGACAGGGTTCGATTGCCATGGAGATTATCAAGGAGCTGCCGACTGTGGATTATATTCTGGTGCCGATTGGCGGGGGCGGACTGGCAACCGGCGTGTCTACTCTGGCAAAAATGCTGAATCCACACATTAAAGTGATTGGTGTAGAACCGGCCGGCGCCGCCTGCATGAAAGAGTCGCTAAAGAACAAAAAAGTGACCACACTTCCCGTGGTGGATACGATTGCCGACGGTACGGCAGTAAAGACACCGGGCAGTAACATTTTCCCATATATCCAGCAGAATATTGACGAGATTATCACGGTGGAAGACAGTGAATTAATTGTCGCCTTTTTGGATATGCTGGAAAACCACAAAATGCTGGTAGAAAATTCCGGCCTGCTGACGGCGGCCGCCGTCAAAAAATTACCGTTTAAAGATAAAAAGGTAGTAAGCATTCTAAGCGGCGGTAATATGGACGTCATCACTTTCGCCTCCGTGGTCCAGCACGGTTTAATCGCAAGGAGCAGAATCTTTACCGTATCCGTGCTGCTGCCGGACAAGCCGGGTGAGCTGATGAATGTCAGTTCCATTATCGCAGAGTTACAGGGAAACATTATCAAGCTGGAGCACAACCAGTTTGTCAATCTGAACCGGAATGCAGCAGTGGAGTTGATTATCACGATGGAAGCGTTTGGACCGGAACACAAAGAACAGATTATCCATGTTTTATCGGAGAAGGGATACAGGCCAATTGAAAAAAATCCGAAGAGTATCTATTAATGACAAGTTTATCGTAGACTGCAGGGAGAGTGAGTCCATTTATCAGGTGTTGACGGATTGTGGATTCACTTTCCTTGGTCATTGCGGTGGAAACGGAATCTGCGGGAAATGCACGGTAACGGTAGATTCCCAAAGGGTTCTTGCCTGTCAATACCGGGTTTACGATGACATTTCTGTATATACAGGAGATTTATGGCGGTATACAGGGCATAATCATACCATTACCGTTAACAAGCCGCACGGGAAGGGCGATACGGCCGCTGCTTTTGCTGGCGGCTCCAATATCGGGGTTGCGGTTGATCTGGGTTCTACCACGGTTGCGGTAATCTGTATGGATTTGGAACACAAACGTGAGATTGCCGCATTTTCGTTTATGAATCCGCAATATGCCTATGGAGCAGATGTCATTTCCAGAATCCGCTTTTGCATGGAGGCGGAAGAAAATCTTTCGCTGCTTGGCCAGCTTGTACAAGAAAAGCTCGAAGAAATGTTACAAGAGAAGCTGGGGGCAGCATATCCGGATATCCAAAAGATTGTCTACAGCGGAAATACGACGATGACCCATATATTGCGGGGATTTTCCGTAGACGGACTTGCGCAGTCTCCGTTTACGCCGGTCAGCACGGCATATGAGGAAGAGGAGCGGAACGGGATACAGCATGTTTTTCCGCCGGGTTTTTCCGCTTTTGTCGGTGCCGACATTTTAACCGCTGCTGAATTTCTGAACATGGGGACGACGGAAGCATTCGATTTGTTGATTGATTTGGGAACAAACGGTGAACTGCTGCTGCTCAATAAGGATTGCGGCTATGCGGCGGCGACGGCATGCGGTCCGGTTTTTGATTCGGCCGTCGGAGGTGCCGTTTATGGAAGCGAGAGCATAAAGGCAATTGCAAACTGCATAAAAAGGCATCTGGTGGACCGGACCGGAAGGATTGCAGACCCATATTTCGATAGCGGAATTGAAATGGATAAGGGCTTCGTTATCCGTCAGGAGAACATTCGGAATTTTCAGCTTGCCAAAGGTGCCATTTATGCCGGAATTAAATGCCTGCTGCGGGAATGCCGTATCACGGCAGACAGTGTCGCCAATGTATATATCAGCGGAGGGCTGGGATTTTATATGGATATTCGGGACGCTTTTGCCGTGAAGCTGTTGCCGGAAGAATTTGGCCCCAAGATGAAAATAAGCGGCAATACATCTTTGGAAGGGGCAAAAAAGCTGGTGCTGGCGGACAGCCGGGAGCGTGCGGCAATCATTTCCTCGTATCAGGCGGTAAAGGAACGTACTGCCAGCTTAGAACTGGCAGACCTTGACGGATTTCAGGAAATTTATATGCAGTCACTTGAATTTTGAAAGGAGTTGTTAAGATGAATATACCGAGACAGTTTTATGGCATAAATTATTTATCAAGGCTTTTAAATAATTTTCATGATACGGATTTGGACGAATACCCGATGCTGGAATTTCATGAAATCGAGGATATCGAGGAGCTTCCTTTGGAAAAAAGGGATACGGCTTCCCTGGGAATCAATGCGGAGCAGTTATCCGTTCTTTTGCGGAAGCTGGTAACCGACAGACGTTGTGCACTCGACGGTCTGGCAGCAGCCAAGGGCGAGGAACTGATTTTTGCCGGATATCGTCCTCCGTACAGTGCCGCTGCCCCCCATATCACGAACTCTACCTGTAAGACGGTGACGGCAATAGGCATTATGTTTGCGATATCAGAGGGACGCTTAAAAAAAGAGGATACGGTTTTATCTTTTTTTCCGGAGTATGAAACGATGCTTACGCCTAAATATGTGCGGCAGATAACGGTAGAGCACCTCTTAACCATGACATCAGGGACCAAATGTAATGAAGTGACCTCCGTTGTTGAGACAAACTGGGTGAAAGCCTTTCTGCTGACAGACTGCCAGTGTGAGCCGGGAAGCCGGTTTATCTATAACAGCATGAATACCTATATGCTGTCGGCAATCCTCACGAGGGTTACCGGTGAGAGCGTTATGGAATACTTGCGGAAACGCTTCTTTGCTCCTTTGGGGATTAATCATGTAAAATGGGAGCTATGCCCTATGGGAATCGAACGTGGCGGCTGGGGACTCCACATTTCCTTAGAGGGCATGTTAAAAATCGGTATCTTTCTTGCAAATGACGGAGCATTTCAAGGAAAACAGCTGATACCGGCTGATTATATCCGCCAGATGAAGCAGGTAAATGTTTCTCAGGATGTGGACGAGCTTGCCACGGGATACGGTTATCAACTCTGGTATTTACCGGACGGTCTCTATATGCTGAGCGGAATGTATGGACAGCATGTCATTATCGACGAAAAGAATAAACTTGTTGTAGCCACGAATGCCCATAGTGATAAAATGTTTCCGGATTCCATGCTCGTCCGCTATATTACGGCATGTATGACGGATAAAAAGCTCTATCGGCCCAATCCGGCACTAAAGGAAAAAAATGCTTACCGGAAATTCATGCAGGAGTTTCGGGCTTTTTGTAATGGCTGGCAGCTGCCCCAAATCACCAAAGAGGCTCCGTTTATTTTGTACGCCGTTAAGCAGAAGCAGCTTAAGGAAAGCGATGCCGTAAAAGTAAAAAATATGCTTTCTCTTTTTGACGGAAAGAGATTACATATTGACCAGGCATCAATTAAACTGTTTCCCTATATGCTTCAGGGAATGTATCAGTGCCCGCCATTTGTCGTTACCGATATCGCCTTTAAGAAGCAGGACGATTCGATAAAATTATGCTTTTATAAAGAACATACAAAAAAGGAAAATGCGAAAAAAGAGCGTCTGATTATTGAGGCAGGGTATGCCAAATATTTTCATCAGACGATAACACTTGGACAGGATAAACAGAAAATTGCCGTGAAAGTATATCCGGCAACAGATGAGGACGGACATTCGGTAGTCAAGCTGGATATTGTATTTCCGGAGGCAGGTTTCAGCCGCCTGATTAAATTTTTCATTCTGGAGAACCGCATCGGGATTGAATGTCAGGAATACCCGGATATGTGGGAGATTGTAGACCAGGTGTTATATGGGGAAACAACGCTGGCAGGAACAAAAATTGACTTGACGGATAAGCTGCCGGAAAGTGTGCGTGTATTTGTGGAGCATAAAGTGGAACCGAGTGTAAACGGATATTTTGTGGAGCGCAAGAAGTCAATAACCCCGCTGCAAGCAACGGGGCATGGAATTTGAAGCACTGCAAGCAGCGGGGTATTGACACCCTCGCGGCATTCGCCAAATGCTCGTGCAAGCACGGCACTTGGCTCATTGCTCGCGGGAATAAATAGCTGACAGCGTTTAGGCAGATATTTATTGGGAGGAATTTTATGCGCAGCGAAGAGACCTTGTACAAGCTGTTTTTGGATATTGCAAATGCGGACGAGCGGATTCTTGCCGTTTATCTAAACGGTTCGCGGACAAATGTAAATGTGCCAAAGGATATTTTTCAGGATTACGATATCGTGTTTGTCGTAAAAGAGACAAGGGCTTTTATCGGGGATGCAGACTGGATTAACCGCTTCGGCAATATATTGTATATGCAGTATCCCGATGAACACCCTGATTTTCCAAGTGATAGAGACAATTTCTATGGCTGGCTGATGCAGTTTGACGACGGGAACCGCATTGACCTCCATGTGGAGTCGGCTACGCATGCGAGGGAACATATCTTTGACGACAAGCTCTGCCGGATTCTATTGGATAAGGAAAATGTTTTGCCCGCAGTACCGCAGGCAGCAGATACCGATTACCATGTCAAAAAACCAACCGCTGCACAATTTAGCGCCTGCGCAAATGAATTCTGGTGGTGCAGCAACAACCTTGCAAAAGGGCTTTGGCGCAGGGAAATCCCGTACATTCAGGATATGGCAAATTTTGTCGTCCGCAAACAATTGGAGAATATGCTTTCGTGGAAAGTGGGGATTTTGACGGAGTTTGCCGTAAGCGTAGGCAAATCGGCAAAATATTTATATAAATGGATTGGCGCGGAAGAATATCAGGCTTATCTGGATACCTATTTTGGCGGAAGTATTGACGATGCCTGGAGGGGTGTTTTTTGCATGTGTGATTTGTTTGACTCCACTGCCCGCTTTGTGGCAGGCAAATTGGGCTATGATTATAATTTTGACGAAGCAGCGGCGGCAACTGCATTTTTAAGGCATGTAAAGGAGCTGCCGGAGGATGCCGGGGAGGTGTATTGATTTGGGGGATAGGTCGTTGTTTGATAGCAAATTTCAATTTTTTCTACTATCCTTTTGCCCACATAAAAAACAAAAAAGCTGCAATGTATATCATTACAAAAATTAACATCGCAAAAAAAGCATTCCTCGGAAAAGCCTTAGACATTTTTACCTCATAATCGGTAATGCAATCGTTTGGATTTGCTGCATCATAATAGACAAGGATATTGTCACCTTCTTTAAATGGGCAGCGCACAGTATCAAAACGCTTTACAAAATGATTTCCATAACGGTCTTCAAAGTCATAAGTAACCTGATAATGATCTGCGCCACCGTAGGAACCATCGGTGAAACTGGGAGCCTCTACATATTCCCGTTCTGTCACCCTGCCCTGCGCTTCTGTTTGGTTTTTCATTTTCTTAAAATGTCGGCTGCGAGTTGTGCCAATCAGTATTATGATTGGGGTTAAAAAAGCAAAAAAAATAACGAATATACTTGCGATACCTACGATTATAGTTATATCCATAATCCACCTCCTAGGCTTTTTCATAAATATGCTATTGCTTATTATACCATACGGCATTGAAAAGAACAGCATAAAATTTTACTGAAAGTCCTATTGACTTTCTTCTTTTACTTGCTAGAATGTGTGTATAAAGAAAGTTTACCACTGACCAATATGTAGTTTAGGTTGAAAGTCTATCGCTGACCAATAGGCGGAATATAAGTGATTTGGTCAAATACAAATAAAAATATCCCACCCAAGTTATCTAATAGTGCGAACACCTAGAATCAGTGGAGGGATATTAATATAAACAATTGTGTATCATACTATCATGTATAGTGCGAACACCACAATCAAGTACGCTGATACTATATCAAATTTTAAGTACAAAATCAATTAAAAATTTGGGAAATTTATGTCTTGTGAACCAGTGACGATAGAGATAGAACCAGACTGCATAAATATTATGAATTTTCCAGGGATAGACCGTTCTATTTCCGAAAAAACAATTGCTGAAGGAAAAAGATTTATTTCCAGATTCTATCGCAACAGAAGACTGGGAGAATTTTTGAAAGAATTAGATTTATCAGAAGGACATTCATCAGGTATTCCTACGATACAAGAAGAGTTAGAGAAAAATGGTTCCCCAAGAGCGGAATTTTTTACCGATGAAGATCGGAGGGCGATGAGAATTAGAATTCCGATTCACCCTGCATTTTTGGAAGAAACTGATGATGAAACTGTAAACTTGTTACAAAATGAAACAAGTTTTGAAACAAGTTTGAAACAAGTTTTGAAACAAAAAGATTTTGATAGGCTTATTTCGGTTATTAGAAGATTGGAAAAGCAGAAAAAAATAACAATTCAAGAGGTAATGGAAGAAATCCAAAAATCAAGAACGACAGCTTGGAGATATATGCAGATTCTGGTGGATTTGGGAGTGGTTGAGACAGAGGGTAAAACAAACAATATTGTATATCGGTTACATTAGTCTTTACTAAATACTTGTTTGCCGCAGCAGAGAACCTGTTTGAATTGGTCAGCATATCAAAAAGGCAACCAATATTATGAATGCAATGAAAAAGGCAAAGATTATCGAATTTCATTTAAAAAGGAAGGTACCTGCCAATGAAAAAAATGTACTATGAAACGAATCTGTCCTATCTGTTTCCCGGTATGATTGTCGCTGTTGTTCTATATTACGAATTAATGGATATTGATAGGATGATTAAATGTATCGTCTGTATGCTGTATTCCACCGTATTTGTTTGGAGTATCATTGAGACGTTGATCAGCCGGAAAAACTTCGACGAGGTGATAGAGAATGGACGTTTGGTGACTGCACAGGTAAAGCGACTGCAAAAAGCATCCTGTGAATACCTTTGGGGAAAAGGCGGCGGCATGTATATACACTGCTATCAAATCGAAGCACAATATCTTGAACATACCTATATCAGCGCACCGGTATTGAAACGATATCGAAAACAAATCCCGGAACAAGTCAAAATATATTCGTATATGGGGAAAGACTGCTTTGTCTGGGAGCGCAGTGAGAAAAAAATTGACTTTGACATCGTTGAAGGAGAAACATGGAAAGGAAAATGGAACCGGGAAATTTTAAATCTGTTTATCATACTCTGGGGCATTCAGATTTTATTCATATGCCTTCTTGTTTTGGCAGAGCGCTTAATCAGCGGACTTGGCATTTCTTAATCTGAGCAAGCTTGACATTTTTTATCTGGGCAGACTTGGCATTTTTCTGTTGAAACAATGGCACTATATGTGGTATAGTAGCGTTTAGGTGCAAAGGATATTTTGGGATAAGGATATGGTAGTAAAATGAGATTATGCAGCTTATATAGCGGAAGCAGTGGGAATTGTATATACGTCGGTTCGGAACATACCCACCTGTTAATTGATGTGGGCGTCAGTACAAAAAAAGTAGTAGCTGCCTTACATAGCATTGATGTAAAACCGGAAGAACTGGACGGAATTTTGGTCACTCATGAACATTCCGACCACATTAGCGGCTTGGGCGTTTTCCTAAGGAAATATGGGATTCCCGTTTACGGAACCAATAAGACTTTAGAGGCCGTCAGCCGGTATAATCAGCTGGGCAAGGTAGATTTTTCCCTATTTCATGGGGTAAATCCGGAAGAAAGTTTTCAAATTGAAGATTTATGGGTCAAACCAATCAGCACTTGGCATGATGCGGCAGACCCGGTGTGTTATACGATAACAGATGATAATAAGAAAGTTTCCGTAGCAACGGATATGGGTGATTTTGACGAGCATATCGTGGATTCACTGTCCGGAGCCGATGCAATGTTGATTGAGGCCAATCACGATATCCGGATGCTGGAGGTAGGACCGTATCCGTATCCGCTGAAGCAGCGTATTTTAGGAAAACAGGGTCATCTGTCGAATGAGCGGGGCGGTCAGTTGATAAGAGCATTGTTAAATGACCATATTAAAGGAATCTATTTAGGCCATTTAAGCAAAGAAAATAATTATCCGGAGCTTGCATTTGAAGCAGTAAAGGCCGAACTTTTCGGCAATGCATACAGTGCGGATTACCGGGATTTCAATATCATGGTGGCCAGCCGTGAACAGTGTTCCACGCTCATTGAATGCTAACAAACAATAAAGAGAAATAGGAGAATATAACAATGAAAAAAACAGTAATTTCAGTAGTCGGCAAAGACAAGGTAGGGATTATTTTCAATGTCTGTAAATATCTGGCAGGTAATCAGATTAACATTCTGGATATTGCGCAGACCATTGTGGAGAACTGGTTTAACATGATTATGATTGTCAATATCCAGGATTCACAGAAGGACTTTGCAACAATCGCTTCGGAACTGAAACAGATTGGCGACGAGATTGGTGTTACGATTACACTGCAGCAGGAAGAAATTTTTGATATGATGCATAGATTATAAGATGAAGAGGAAAAAAGATGATTAATATAAATGAAGTAATGGAAACAAATGCAATGATTCATGAGGAGAACCTTGATGTCCGTACCATTACCATGGGGATATCCCTGCTGGACTGCATTTCGGAAGATTTAAAGACAACCTGTAATAAAGTGTATGAGAAGATCACAACATCAGCCAAGGATTTAGTCAAGGTTGGCAAAGAGTTGGAAATGGAGTTTGGCATTCCCATTGTCAATAAGAGAATTTCCCTTACTCCGATTGCCATGATTGGAAGTGCCTGTTGTAAATCCAGTGCCGATTATGTAGAGATTGCAAAAATTCTTGACGAAGCCGCCAAAAAAGTCGGTGTGAATTTTATCGGCGGTTATTCCGCATTGGTTTCCAAGGGAATGACCCCGTATGATGAAATGTTAATCCGTTCGATTCCGGAAGCGCTCAGTGTAACGAATTTTGTGTGCAGCAGTGTCAATGTCGGTTCCACCAAAACCGGTATCAATATGGACGCAGTCAAGTTGATTGGTGAGATTGTAAAAGAAAGTGCTGAGCGGACTGCTGACAGGGACTGCATTGGTCCGGCCAAGTTTGTTGTATTTTGTAATGCGCCGGACGATAATCCGTTTATGGCGGGTGCATTTCACGGCGTGACGGAGGCAGAGCGTATCATCAATGTAGGGGTGTCCGGACCGGGTGTCGTAAAACGTGCACTAGAGCAGGTGCGCGGTGAGAATTTTGAGGTTCTCTGCGAAACGATTAAAAAGACAGCCTTTAAGGTGACCCGTGTCGGACAGCTGGTGGCAAAGGAAGCCTCCAAACGTCTTGGCATACCGTTTGGAATCATTGATTTGTCCCTTGCCCCTACACCGGCAGTGGGGGACAGTGTAGGTGAGATATTGGAGGAAATCGGGCTTGAATATGCCGGTGCTCCCGGTACAACAGCGGCACTTGCCCTGTTAAATGATCAGGTGAAAAAAGGCGGTGTAATGGCTTCTTCCTATGTGGGCGGTCTTTCCGGTGCATTTATTCCGGTTTCAGAGGACCAGCGGATGATTGACGCAGCGGCATGCGGAGCACTTACTCTGGAGAAATTAGAAGCAATGACCTGTGTCTGCTCTGTCGGGCTTGACATGATTGCCATACCGGGGAACACAAAGGCCACCACCATTTCCGGTATCATTGCGGACGAAATGGCAATCGGTATGGTCAACCAGAAGACAACGGCAGTGCGCATTATTCCGGCGATTGGTAAAAAGTCTGGCGATACCGTAGAGTTTGGCGGACTTCTAGGCTATGCACCGATTATGAAAGTCAATGAGTACAGCTGTGACGCCTTTATTAACCGTGGAGGCCGGATTCCGGCACCCATTCACAGCTTTAAGAATTAAGCAAAAATACAACCACTGGAATATAATTTTATTGTTGTATCATATAATGTAGTAAACAAGCTTTTGGAGATATTTCTTTGAACGAAATGTATTCTGAGGTCCGGGAACATTTACGCCGGCAGCATGCAATGAATAAAAATGAAGTCCACGGCAGAGAAATTCCCAGCCGTGCCGGTTATTACTATTATGACAGTATGCAGACAGAACATACCGGAATGTCATTTTTCTTTAAATTCAAAATTTTTGTATTTTTAAGCAGTGTTATGCTGTTTTCCTGCTATCTCTATGGAGGACAGGATATCAAGAAGGGTGCTTCCATGGTATACCGTGATTTGCGTACCACAATAGCGGAGCTGGAAGAAGAGGAGCCACTGGTAAAGGAGGCAATTGGTTACTGCAGGCAGGGATATCACTGGATAAAGGATATCACACAGGAATACATCAATGAGGAGTAACAGGAGCGTGACAGAAAAGCCGTAACCAAAAAGAGGAGAAATAATGAACAAATTAGCACTTTCAGATGAGATTTTAATGGCGGTCGAAAAACCGGCAAGATACATCGGTGGGGAAGTCAACATGGTCCAGAAGGATTTAAAAGATGTCGATATCCGCTATTGCATGTGTTTTCCCGATGTGTATGAGATTGGGATGAGCCATTTAGGCATTCAAATCTTGTATGATATGTTTAACAAAATGGACGGCGTTTATTGTGAACGTGTCTATTCGCCATGGCCGGATTTGGATAAGATTATGCGTGACCAAAATATTCCGCTGTTTTCTTTAGAGACACAATCGCCGGTTCGGGATTTTGATTTCCTTGGTATCACTCTTCAATATGAAATGTGCTATACCAATGTACTGCAGGTGATTGATCTGGCCGGCATTCCGATTTGGGCGCGTGACCGCAAGGCAGAGGAACCGCTTGTGATAGGCGGAGGACCCTGCAGCTATAATCCGGAGCCGGTTGCAGAATTTTTTGACTTGTTTTATATCGGTGAGGGAGAGACCCGCTATGAGGAAATTTTTGACGTTTACCGGAGAATGAGGCAAAATGGTTCGGCAAGGGAAGAGATACTGCATGCTCTTTCTAAGATACCGGGCATTTATGTGCCGTCCATGTATGAGGCTGAATACAATGACGACGGGACACTGGCGGGTTTTGAACCCATATATCCAGATGTTCCAAAAACCATTACCAAGGAAATTGTATTGGACTTTGATGAAGTGCCGTATCCGACAAAACCGTTAGTACCATTTATGCAGGTGACACAGGACAGAGTGACCTTGGAGATTATGCGCGGCTGTATCCGTGGCTGCCGTTTCTGCCAGGCGGGAATGATTTACCGTCCGACACGCCAGAAAAATCTGCAAACAATTAAGGGTTACGCAAAAGCAATGCTGGAATCAACCGGACATGAGGAAATCACCTTAAGCTCTTTAAGTTCGTCAGATTATGAATGTTTAAAGGAGCTTACCTATTTTCTGATTGATGAGATGACAGACCAGCATGTCAACATTTCGCTGCCTTCCCTTCGTATTGATTCCTTTGCTTTAGATGTCATGCAGAAGGTACAGGATATCAAGAAAAGCTCGCTGACCTTTGCACCGGAAGCCGGAACACAGCGGCTTCGCGATGTGATTAATAAAGGGCTTACCGAAGAGGTGATTCTAAACGGTTCCATGGAAGCATTTAAAGGCGGCTGGAACAAGGTAAAATTCTACTTTATGTTAGGGCTTCCGACGGAGACAATGGAGGATGCGGAGGGGATTCCTGCCCTTTGTGAAAAAGTTGCCGAGGCATATTACACGATTCCCAAGGAGGAGCGCAGCGGCAAAATCCAAATCACGGCTTCCTCCTCCTTTTTTGTGCCAAAGCCGTTTACGCCGTTTCAGTGGGCGCCAATGCTGGAACCGGAGGTTTACACTGAGCGGGCACACCATGTAAAGGACACTTTCCGGAAGCAGTTAAACGGGAAAGCGATGAAATACCAGTACCACGATACCGATGTATCGGTATTGGAGGGTGTGCTGGCGCGTGGAGACCGCAGACTTTCCCAAGTATTATATGACGTATATATGGCTGGCGGCATTTTTGCTGCATGGACAGAATTTTTTGATAATGACCGCTGGCTGCAGGCCTTTGAGAAAAACGGAATCACAAAGGAATTTTATACGACCAGAGAACGTGATATCGAGGAAAAGCTCCCGTGGGACTTTATTGATATCGGTGTGACAAAGCGTTTTTTAGCACAGGAATGGGAGCGTGCAAAACAGGGGATTGTGACACCAAACTGCCGGGAAAAATGCTCCGGCTGCGGTGCTGCTAAGTTTGGCGGAGGTGTATGCTATGAAGGTAAGAATTAAATATACCAAATCCGAACGGTTAAAATTTATCGGGCATTTGGACGTGATGCGCTATTTTCAGAAAGCAGTCAAGCGTGCCAAGCTTGATATTGCCTATTCACAGGGGTTTTCTCCTCACCAGCTCATGTCCTTTGCGGCACCGCTGGCACTTGGCGTGACCAGTGAGGGCGAATATTTTGATGCGGAATTTCATTCTCTTGTATCCTCAGACGAATTTGTCAGACGTTTAAATGAACAGATGGCGGCGGACATGGAGGTGAAAGATGTTGTATTACTCCCGGAAAATGCTAAAAAGGCGATGTCCATTGTAGCGGCTTCTGACTATATGATTACGGCATTAGATACCGTTCCCACAGAGGTAAAAGAGCGGCTTCTTTCCTATGTACCACATTTGTTGGAAAAAGAAAGTATTGAGATTCTTAAGAAAACGAAGAAAAATGAAAAGGTCGAGGATATTAAGCCGGGCATTTTGAAACTTTCCGTTGAAAGTTACGCTTCGGCAAAGATTCTTTCCGGCGATACCAGTGTAATCGGTCATGAAGAAAGACAAGAGGATACCACAGGGAAAGTTTTGCAAAACCAGTATGTGGAAGACGGGCTGAAAGAAGATAAGCTTTATATGCTGCTTGCTACCGGAAGTGAATACAATCTGAAACCGGAACTGGTGATTGAGGCAGTCTGCCGGGAAATTGATTATCCGTATAATCGGTTTGATTATCGGATTCATCGTCTGGAAACTTATATGAAAGACGAAAACGGCGCATACTGCTCCCTGTTGGCAAGCGGGCAGCGGATTGAGGAATAAAACCGCTTCAAATGGTAATAATATAAAATAGATTTTAAAAAACTATATGATTTTGATGGTTTTGTAAAACGTATTCTACAAAATTGACAAAAACTTATATTTATGTTAAATTGATTTTATATTGGAGGTGGCTGATATGCAGAAATGGATAAAACGTCAGAACTATCTCGACCAGCTTATCCGCTTACGGGACAAACAGATTATCAAAGTCATTACGGGAATACGGCGCTGCGGTAAATCGACTTTGTTTGATTTATACTGCAATTATCTGTTGGAAAACGATACTGCGGATCATCAGATTATCCGAATGAATCTGGAAAACCCGGATTATCAGGATATTCAGGGCTATATGGATTTATATAACAGGATAAAAGAGCAGTTGGTTCCGGATAAGATGAACTATATTTTTATTGATGAAGTACAGGCAATTCCGGAATTTCAAAAAGCAGTAGACGGATTATTGATTAAAGAAAATTGTGATGTATACATTACCGGTTCAAATGCGTTTCTTTTATCCGGCGAATTGGCAACCTTACTTTCCGGACGGTATATGGAAATCAAGATGCTGCCGTTATCGTTTAAAGAATATATGTCTGCATTTGAGGACAAGACCGATTTGATGATGAAATACCAGAATTATATACAAAACGGTTCCCTTCCGTATGTTTTGCAGTTAGAGACACCACGGGACGTTCATGGCTATCTGGACGGAGTGTATCACTCGATTCTCCTGAAAGATATCGTAGCCCGTTACCGTATAGCAGATGCCGGCATGCTGGACAGTGTGATTCGTTTTATGTTTGATAATATCGGCAATTTGTGTTCCGCAACGAGGATTGCCAATACAATGACGTCGGCAGGCAGGAAAATTTCCACGCCAACGGTAGAAACTTATTTGTCCGCATTGGTAAACAGCTTTATATTATACAAAGCTGACCGTTACGATATTAAAGGAAGACAATATCTTGTCACGGGAAGTAAATACTATTTATCCGATATTGGTTTGCGGTATTATCTGCTCGGCAGCAAATCAGCAGATATGGGACATATATTGGAAAATGTTGTCTATCTGGAACTTTTGCGCCGCGGCTATGAAGTTTACATTGGGAAAATCGGTAACGCAGAGGTTGATTTTATTGCCATTGGCGCAGAGGGAGAAGAATACTATCAGGTTGCGTATACAGTCATGGATGCTCATACATTGGCAAGAGAACTGGAGCCGTTGGAAAATATTAAGGATCATAACGCTAAATATTTACTGACAATGGACTTTACGCCATTTACCTCACATAATGGAATCAAACAGATCAATGTGTTAGACTGGCTGTTGAAATAGTATTTACAATATTTATAAAAAGCTATTATCTCCAAGAAAAAATAATCCAGACATTTGTCAAATGAAATGTCCGGATTATTTTTCGTTTTGTGTATGATACTTTGGCTGATAGAGAAGAAGGGAAGCATATTCTAAGAGCCGGTTTACATCGGAGTCGTCCATTTTGCATGTCCGTTCAATGAGCAGCGGAAATACAGTTCTTGTTTCCGGCTTGAGTGACATATAGCTTTCATATAATTCATCAAATGGTGTATAGGGAGAGGGCGTCAAAGAATTAGGGAAATCCCTGCCGGTCAAAAGATAATCAACCGATACATCAAAATAGGCAGCAATCATGAAAAGTGTATGGTAATCCGGTTCCTTTCCCTTGGTCTCATACCCTGCAATCGTTGGTCTGGTCACATTCAGATAATCGGCCAAATCCTGCTGGGTAACATTGCGGGTATTCCGAAGTTTCTTTAATCGTGTAGCAAATGATGACATTCATTCACCTCCCTCTAGAGTATGGTTATCCATTGTCTGCGTAATACATGAATTTCATATAATTTTTCGGAAATTTCATTCGGATATCCATAATGAATTTATTATATAACAATGAAAAAATGGAAAACAGATGTGTGTCTTACAGAAACATAATTAATTGACATTGTGCTTAATAGACACTATAATAAATAAGATACAATGCAAATCAGGATAAGCAAAATTCTGTTTTTAACGGTCAATTAAGTTTTGGAAATAGCGGGTTTTGCTCATCTCTATAAGTCTTGGAAAAGGAGGCAATTCATGAAAACAAGAAGAACACAGACTGCATGGGTGATGATTCTGACGCTGCTGCTCGGTATGTTGGCAGTACCGAATGGAGCACAGGCAGCATCTGGCAAAGTGAAAGTGAAAAAGGTGGCTGCGGTAAGCTCCCTAACCGGCAGTAAAACGATTTATCTTGCACAGGGCAAAAAAGCAACATTAAAGACGACAGTGACCGTTACACCGGACAAAGCGGCAAACCGGAAAGTCGCCTACAAAAGCTCAGACGAGAAAATAGCCACAGTGACCGGCAAAGGTGTGATTACAGGAAAAAAGGCAGGAAGTGCCAAGATTACTGTGACCGCAAAGAAAGACAGCAAAAAGAAAGCAACTGTAAAGGTGAAAGTGGTAAAAGGCAAGGTAACCGGGATTCGGTTAAATGAAACCACCGGCACCCTGACCGTGGGCGACACTGTAAAGCTGAAAGCGGAGGTAAAGACCAGCAAAGGCGGAAAGAAGGATGTGGTATGGACATCTTCAGATGAAAAGGTTGCGACTGTGAAGAAGGGAACGGTAACCGCAGTAAGTGCCGGAAATGCAGTGATTACCGTAACTGCGGCAGACGGCAGCGGCGTGAAGGCGACATATAAGTTGACCGTCAAGGAAGCGGAAAAGACGACGGAAAACCCAACCACTACCGAGAAGACTACAGAGGAAGCTACGACCACGGAGAAGCCGGCTACAACAGAGGAAAATCCAACCCCAGAAGATATGATTATTGAAGGAAAAAATGCTTCAGATGTGGCGATATTACAAAAGATTATAAAAGCGCAGAATGAATTGGGCGCTGAAATACCGACAGACTTAAATGATACAGATATCTATACATGGGATGCGGAAACCGGACGGTTGACAGGTATTAATTGGGCGGACACTGTGCCAAGTGAGTATTATGGTGGATTTCAGGGTGAACTGTCTTTTGAGGGACTAACTGCTTTGACATATTTGAACTGCGCTAGAGATGCTTTTTCTGGACTGGATGTGAGCGACTGTACAGCTTTGACATTCTTGTCTTGTGCTGGTAATGATTTAACGGATTTGGATGTGAGTGGTTGTACAGCTTTGACGGAATTGTATTGTCACATGAATTATGAGATAACTAATCTGGATGTGAGTAGTTGTACAGCATTAACAGTATTAGATTGCGGAGCTAATTCATTAACGAATTTGGATGTAAGTAAAAATGCAGCATTGACAGAATTGTCTTGTTATCAGAATAATTTAACGAATTTGGATGTGAGCAATAACATGGCTTTAACAAGGTTGAGTTGCCCTAATAACAAACTAATTGATTTGG
>JAMPAW010000054.1 GCA_023666975.1 Clostridium sp. | reverse complement strand
CGACCTCTTGATCCCAAATCAAGCGCTCTAGCCAAGCTGAGCCACACCCCGTTTTCACGGTGCCATCGCTGACGCAATGACTACTATAACAAAAGCGCTTTGACTTGTCAACCACTTTTTTAACTTTTTGGAAAAAGTTTGCTTATTCCTTTTGCAATTCAAAATCAATAGGAAATCCCTCTTTAACACATCCGGATTCCCGACCAAAATCGAGAACCCGGAAATCAAATATTCAAGAAATGTATTCAACCTGACCCGACTGAATCAATTATACTTCTGTAGCTTTCGGTTCTGGCACTGGTGTAGGTGCAGGTTTAACATCATCGTCATCGTCAAAGAAATCATCATCAAAATCATCGTCAAAATCATCATCAAAATCATCCAGATAATCCGGTGTAAAATAGCGATATACAAAATAAGCGATTGCTGCAACTGCTGTCACTGCACCAATAATAGCGAATACCCAAACCATTCTTCTGGTTGCCTTTTCCTGCGGATCCTCACGCTTAATTAACTCCTGAATCTTAGCCGCATTGATTAAATCGTCAATATTCTTCATCTTATTACCTTCCTTTCCACAAGGTCATTTTCAGACATCATGCTGAAAACAAGCATAGTCCTTAATGACCGCATTCATATAATTATTATATCACAAACTTCTCATCTTTACTATACGTAAAACAAAAAAATTTACCAAATTTTCTCATTTGCCCTTTCCTACACAATCTTTTTCAATTTGGCAAAGGACGCAAACATCCTCTTTATGCCGGCTTTTTCAAAATCTACCGTCACCTCGTAATCCTTTCCTCCAGATACCAGTTCCGTAACCACGCCTCTTCCAAACCTGACATGTTCCACCGTATCTCCTACCGTGTAATCCACTTCCAGCCGCTCCACCTTAAATTCTTTTCCGAACGGCTGCGTTTTTGCTTTCTGGTACGAATACGGTTTATTGGTAACACTTGCGCTCCGTCTTGCAAGATTGTCCCTCGCCTCATTTAATGCCTGCTGCTGTCTGCGCATCGCCAGCGAACCTTCTCCATTTTTCACCAGCACCTCCTGCGGTATTTCCTCGACAAACCGCGATACCGGGTTATAGTTTGTGCTTCCGTGCATCATGCGCTGTCTCGCTGCACTCAGATATAGTCTCTCTTTCGCTCTGGTAATGCCTACATAGCAAAGCCTTCGCTCTTCCTCCAAAGCATCCGGGTCATCGGAATTGAGTGCCATGCCGCTGGGAAACAAACGGTCTTCCATGCCGCCCAAAAAGACACATGGAAATTCCAGCCCTTTTGCACTATGTAATGTCATCAGCAATACCTTTTCCTCCGATTCCTGCACACTGTCCACATCTGCCACCAACGCAATCTCCTCTAACAGTTCTGACAAGACCGGCTGCTCACTCTCCTGTTCATATTTGACAATCTTATTCTTAAGCTCGGTCAGGTTCTCCATTCTGCCCTCTGCCTCATCAGTATGCTCCGCCACCAGTTCATCCCAATATCCCGTTCTTTCCAGTATGATATCATACAGTTCGCTTAAGGAAGTCCCCTCTTCAAGCAAATCGCGGAAGTCCAGAATCAGGTCGGTAAATCCTTTTACCTTAGAAGCTGCGCGATTAAGCCCCGGCACATTGGAAGCCTCAAACATTGCCTCCAGCAATCCTATTTCATAGGTATCCGCATACGCTTGAATTTTATCAATGCTGGCATTGCCAATTCCCCTTTTCGGCACATTGATAATCCGGCGGACTGCCATTTCGTCCTGACCGTTGTCAATCACCTTTAAGTAACAGATTAAATCCTTTACTTCCCGGCGTCCATAGAAATTCTGTCCGCCCACCAGCTGATAGGGGATATTGTGCATCAACAGTTTTTCCTCAAAAATACGTGACTGCGCATTGGTGCGATAGAGAATGGCAAAATCATTATATGCTTTTCCTTCTATATTATGCTGCCTCTCAATTTCCCCAACTACAGCTTCTGCCTCCAGATATTCGGTATCATAGAGGGAAAATGCCACCTTATCCCCCTCCGGCTGTTCCGTCCATAATGCCTTGTCCGTCCGTCCCTCATTGTGTGAAATAACACCATTTGCCGCTGTTAATATATTTTGAGTGGAACGGTAATTTTGCTCCAGCTTAATGACCTTCGCTTCAGGATACTCCTCCCTGAAATTGAGAATGTTATAAATGTTCGCTCCCCTGAATTTGTATATCGACTGGTCATCATCTCCCACAACACACAAATTGTGAAATTTGGAAGCCAGCTGCTTGATCAGCAAAAACTGTATATGATTCGTGTCCTGATACTCGTCCACCATAATATACTGAAATCTCTGCTGATAATTGTCAAGAATCTCCGGCTGATACTGGAACAGCTCCACTGTCTTATACAGCAAATCATCAAAATCCAGCGCATTGCTCTGCATGAGCATTGCCTGATATTCTTTATAAACCCTTGCTATCTGCATCTTCCGAAAATTCCCGCTGGCCTCCCGGTCATATTCCTCCGGTGCAACAAAACGTTCCTTTGCCTTGGATATCTCTGCCAATACCCCTCGTTCCGGATACTGCTTGGGGTCAATGTTCAATTTTTTCAGGCATGCCTTCACTGCCGATTTCTGGTCATCACTGTCATAGATCGTAAAATTATTCTGAAAACCCAGCCGGTCAATGTAGCGTCTTAAAATGCGCACACAGAGCGAGTGGAAAGTGGACACCCATATGCTATCCGCTCCAAAAGGAACAATGCGGTCCACCCGTTCCCTCATCTCTTCTGCAGCCTTATTGGTAAACGTAATCGCCAGTATATGATAAGGTTCTACTTCTTTTTCTTCAATCAGATAAGCGATCCGATGAGTCAGTACTCTTGTCTTCCCTGAGCCTGCGCCTGCCAGCAGCAGTACCGGTCCTTCTGTAGCAGCAACAGCAAGCCGCTGCGGTTCATTTAATAATTCTAAATTCATTTTATCCGTTACCCCTGTTATATTATTTATTGTCCTTTATTCTATCATATGACTGCCTTCTATTTCCACTCATTTCATCAAATTTTTTCCTGCGCAGGCAGACGCATCCGGAAATGCCAAAAACCATGTTTTGCGTTTGGCGCAGCACTTGAGGAAACGGACAAATTGTGATATGATGATAGACGTGCCATACATATATTATATAGGAAACGATTGAGCAATCTATCGCAAATAACATGGCACACTGTCCCTGGAGAAGGACACTAAACACTACTACTATAAGATATGAGGATTGATTATGATTAGAGATATTTACAACACAGACAAAACGGTTCTTTCTTTTGAGGTGTTTCCGCCTAAGAAGGAAGAAGAAATCTATGATATTTACAAAACGCTGGACACATTGAAGTCCCTGCACCCTGACTTTATCGGTGTAACCTATGGTGCAGGAGGCAGTAATTCCAAAAAGACAGCCTCCATTGCCGCCTATATCAAAAACATATGCGATATTGAACCCATTGCCCATCTGACAGCCGTAGCCATGGACCGTCCATTTTTACTTTCCTTTTTAGACGAATTAAAGGAAAAAGGTATCGCAAATGTTCTGGCTCTCCGCGGCGACCGCCCCAGAGAAATGAGTGATGAAGCATATAATAACCGCGTGTTTCTGTATGCAGAAGATATCATCAAAATCATTCATACACATTCCGATATTTGTGTGGCCGCTGCCTGTTACCCCGAAATCCATCCGGAATCTGAGTCCAGGGAAAGCGACCTCCATTATCTGAAGCAAAAAGTCGATACCGGCGTCAATTTCCTCATCACGCAGATGTTTTTTGACAACAGTAAATTCTATGAATTTGTCAATCTGGCGCGTCAGAAGAATATCAATGTGCCGATTTCTGCCGGTATTATGCCAATCACCTCTGCCAGACAGCTGGGAACAAGCATAACTCTATCCGGTACCTCCGTTCCCCAAAAGCTCAGCAATCTGGTGGCAAAATATGCCGACTCACCGGAAGATATGCGCAAAGCCGGAATCGATTATGCGGTAACGCAAATCGAGGACTTAATCGCCAACGGAGTGGACGGCATCCATATTTATACGATGAACAAAGTTGCTACCGCAACGAATATCGTCTCCCGCATATCCCTTTAAACGCAGTCACCAAAGCAGGAAATTGCAGACTGCTTATACGCAGACTATATTTTTTCTTGCAATCTGGTTTCAAAAACTATATACTGTATCATAGATATTGTTTTACTGCCGTATGGGTATAACTTAAGAAAGTTGAGGAAAATGATGAGTCAAATAACATTTCAGGAAATCAAGTCACAAATTCAGGAGTGGATAAAGTTAGATTACATTTATCCGGAGGATATTCCCTCTATCGAGCTATATATGGATCAGGTTACAACGTTCATGGAAGAGCAGCTCCGTGGAAACAAACGCTATGAGGAGGACAAGGTACTGACCAAGACCATGATTAACAACTATTCCAAAAACAATCTCCTGCCGCCCTCCGACCGCAAAAAATATTCCAAGGACCACATTATATTGTTGATTTACATTTACTATCTGAAGAACTTTCTCTCGATCAACGATATTAAAAACCTGCTCAGTCCGATGACCAGCACCTATTTTCATCAGGACAGCGGCGTAACCATGTCAGGCATTTACGCCGATTTGTTTGCACTTGAACGGCAATATGGCATCAAAGTGCGTGAAAGCATTGAAGAGATATACGATATAACGGAACGGCAGTTTGACACACAAGATGATTATCTAAAGACTTATGCGATGATTACCATGCTAAGCTATGATATCTATGCCAAAAAACAGCTGGTAGAGAAATTAATCGACTCTCTGGCAGACAAACCCGAAACAAAAGAAGCGCAAAAAGAACGCAAAGAAACCGCCCGCCAGCAGGCAAAAGCAGAAAAGGAACAGGCAAAGGCGGCAAAGGAGCAGACGAAGAAACAGGATAAACCCGCCTCAAAAGATGAGGCTGCACAATCCGGCAATCCGTAAAATCATACGGATTCCGGCCCTACTTCTTGTTCCTCTCCTTCATTCTGTCGAATACAATCTGATACCCGTCTTTACCGTAGTTGAGTGAGCGGTTGACCCGTGAAATGGTTGCCGTGGACGCTCCGGTCTGTTCCGCCACCTCTATGTATGTATGCCCTTCCGTCAGCATTTTGGCCACCTCAAAACGCTGCGCAAAAGACAACAATTCATTCACGGTACAAACATCTTCAAAAAAATCATAGCATTCCTCTTCACTTTCCAAAGTCAGAATAGCCTCAAATAATTCCTTTACCGCCTTTGTCCTTACGTTCTTTCCCATCTCAATACACTCCATTACAATTTTGCATTCTCATTAATCCAGATAGAAACCGTCTCTCGGTTTACATAAAACTCCCCACAGCCCTCGTCATCAATCCGGATATTATACTTTGCATTACCGAGCGCATCCTTAAAAAACTGTCCTGCATACTGCTTACCGATATACATCCGTTTGCTGCCTCCGGTACTGTCGGACATGACAACGGCAATACCTGAATTTGGGTGTTCTTCGTCTCCCTCTCTGGTCCAGCCAATCACATTGAAATCATCAAAATAATCATGCTGCACCCCATAGGCATAACGCTTCCGCACCTTCAGCATTTTGTTGAGCAATGCTTTCTTCGGAGAAATTTTGTCATGGGGAATACCATAGTAGTCTCCGTAGAATACGCACGGATACCCGTCCTGACGCAGTAACGTCAACGCATACGCATGCGGTTTAAACCAGTCCTCCACCCATGACTGCAATGCCTGTCCCGGCTGCGTATCGTGATTATCCACAAAAGTCACCGCCTGAATCGGATGCCTTGACACCAGCGTATCTTTAAATATCTCTGCCATATTGTAGCTTCCGTGCGCTCTTGAGGCATCATGAAAATGCATGTGCAAAGGCACATCAAACAGGGACATCTCATAATTAACATTTGACAGATACCGCTCCAAATGATTGACATCCCAATGCCAGTACTCACCCACGGCAAACAAATCTTTCCCGCTTCGCTCCCGCATTACCGGAAGCCAGTCTTTGTAGAAATAATATCCTATGTGCTTAACCGCATCAAGGCGCAGACCGTTTACAGATGTCATTTTCAAATACCATTCACCCCACTTATAGAGTTCATCTTTTACCTCCGGATTGTCAAAATCAATATCGGCACCCATCAGATAATCATAGTTGCCGTTCTCCTCGTCCACGCTGCTCTCCCAGTCTTTGCCTGCAAACTTGTAGATTGCATTGCGGGTAGCCTCCTGATCCCAGTCAATTCCGTCAAAATGTGTCCAGTTCCACGTAAAATCCGAGTATTTACCTTTACGCCCCGGAAAGGTAAATTTCGTCCAGCCGCAAATCGTTTTCTCATCTCCGACCATCTGGTTGCGGCTGTTCGCATTAAATTCTTCCGCCTGAATCATCTCTGTTTCATCTGCGCCAATCTTATGGTTCAACACAATATCGGCATAAATATCAATTCCCTTTTTTTGAACGGCCTTCACCATTTCAATGTATTCTTTTTTGGTACCGTACTTGGTAGGGACACTGCCCTTCTGGTTAAACTCACCTAAATCATATAAGTCGTATACCCCATATCCGACATCTTTATCACCACCGGCACCTTTATAAGCCGGCGGTACCCACAGAGCAGTCACGCCTAATGTCTTCAACTTGGAACTCTCTTCCAATATATGCTGCCAAAGACTATGGTCTTCCGGCATATACCACTCAAAATACTGCATCATCAATCCATTATTACTCATAAAGGTCCCCCCTATACTAAAAGCGTACATCTGCCGCCAACCGGCGGATGCCTTCCCGTATTTGTACAACAAATACGGATTACCAATTGTATAGATAGTATACCAAACATAGAACTTTTTTTCAACTTGTGAATATACTACTAAAAAAGTGTTTGGAGCTATTGATGAATTTTAGGAAAATTGAAAAACGCCTGCTTGGGTCCGTCCTTGCCTTAGCCATGACCATATCCGTATGCACCGGCTGCGGCAAAAGCGACAGCAACCTTACCAAGGTTACGATGTACGAGGTTGCACACTCTATTTTCTATGCACCACAGTATGTGGCCATCGAAAAAGGATACTTTGCTGAGGAGGGAATTGACCTTGAACTGGTAAACGGTTTCGGTGCCGACAAAGTAATGTCCGCCATGGTTGCAGGTGAAGCCGATATCGGCTTTATGGGTGCAGAGGCTTCTATTTATCTGTACAGTGAGGGTGCCTCCAACTATGCCATTAACTTTGCACAGCTGACCCAGCGTGCCGGCAACTTCCTTGTTGCCAGAGAGCCGATTGAAGAGTTCAGCTGGGATATGCTGCGGGATACCGAAGTCCTTGGCGGCCGGAAAGGCGGCATGCCGGAAATGGTATTCGAGTATATTCTCAACAAAAACGGCATTGACCCAGCCGTGGACCTAAGCATCGACCAAAGTATTGATTTCGGCAGTACCGCCGCTGCATTTTCTGGCGGCCAGGGGGATTTCACGGTAGAGTTTGAGCCTTCTGCAACCGCACTGGAAGCAGCAGGCGAAGGCTATGTAGTTGCCTCCCTCGGCGTAGATTCCGGCTATGTTCCGTATACCTCCTACAGTACAACAAAAGAATATATGGAGAAAAATGAAGACATTATCCAAGGCTTCACCAACGCCCTGCAAAAAGGCATGGATTTTGTCGCCACACACAGCCCACAGGAAATTGCTGAAGTGATTGCTCCCCAGTTCGAGGAAACTGACGTGGCAACAATCGAAACCATTGTAACCCGGTATTATGAACAGGATACATGGAAAGACAATCTGATATTTGAAGAGAGCAGCTTTGATCTGCTGCAGAATATCCTGAGCGGTGCCGGCGAGCTGGATAACCGTGTTCCCTACGACAAATTAGTCAATAATCAGTTTGCCACCAAAGCTTCAGAAAAGAAATAGTTTTTACCACAGCGCACTCCAAATCACAGAGTGCGCTGCTTTTATGCCAAAACATATATGGAAATATACTACTTTCTTCTCCCACGAAAAAGAGCTGCCGCATTGCGGCAGCTCTTTTTACCATTAGCAGTATTCTCTGCTTACAGGCAGGTAGCCTTTTTATCAAAACCACTGTTAAATGCATAGAAGTTCTTCGCATCCAAATCATCTTGAATCAGGCGCAGGCTTTCACCAAACCTCTGATAATGCACCATTTCCCGCTCACGCAGGAATTTGATCGCATCATATACATCCGGCTCATCTTTGCAAAGCCGTAGAATATTGTCATAGGTCAGACGTGCTTTCTGCTCTGCCGCCATATCTTCATGAAGGTCTGTAATTGCATCACCGGTCGACTGCAAAGTAGCCGTCGAAAACGGAACCCCGGCAGCATTCGCCGGCCAGATTCCAACCGTATGGTCCACATAATACTGATAGAATCCGGAATTTTCGATTTCGTCCATGGAGAGATTCTTGGTCAGCTGTGTAATAATGGTGGATACCATTTCCTCGTGCCCAAGTTCCTCCGTGCCGATATCCGTCAATGCGCCAATTACCCGGCTGTCCGGCATCGCATAACGCTGGGACAGATATCTGGTAGAGGCCCCTTTCTCTCCATCCTGGCCACCAAGCTGGCTCATAATTGCCATTGCCAGTTTGGCGTTCGTGGTCTTGATATTAACCGGATACTCTAACATCTTTATATAAGTCCACATTAACAATCACATCCTTTCTGCCATGGCCATGGTTCTTTTCCCCAGGTCCAACATTCGTCACTGTGCATTCCGTAAATGGTAAGCGGATCGAAACGTCTCTGATATACATCAACCGCCTTCATCAGCGTATGATGATATTCATGGTAGGTCTCCAATGCACATGCACATTCCGGATGTGTGTCCAGATAAAGTGCCAATTCAATCACAGCAAAATTCGTTTCCTGAATCAGCTTTAACAACTCTTCCTTGCACATATTTTCCATAATCAGCACCTCACTCCACAAAAGATTAAGTTAAGCTCTTTGAAGAGGGTTCCCTGCATCAATGCACAATCAGCATCGTACAACTCGCCCCACTGCTGCCACGGAACATATGCCATAACAGGAGGAAACTGGTCTCCCAAACGGTCCATCGGGTCATTTTGGAAACAGTTCTGCTTTTCTGTTACCCTGCAGACACATTCCATCTCTACCCCTCTGCTGTTGTTCTCCTGTCTGCCACGGCAGTCCATGCCAGGCTGTCTTCCTCTGTTTGGTGGTGCAGAACACTGATTACAGTTCTGGTTTGTGAAATTACGTCCATTCTGATTTCTGGAATTGCGGCAATTTCTTCCGTTTGAAGTATTCATATTACCATAAGGTTCCACAAAAATTCTCCTTATTCCTTGTGTATACTTCATTGTATGAAGAAATTTCACAAAATGTGACACCATATATAAATTTACCTGCGGTCTTACTCTTCCTTCTTCATAAACAGCACGGCCAGCATTCCCGGTCCGGTATGTGTCCCGATAATCGGTCCAATCTTTGTAATGCGGATATTCTCCGCTTTGGTCCTCGCCTCCAACTGCTCTTTCAGGACCAGCGCACGTTCCTCGGCGTCACCGTGGCCGATAAAAACCGTATGCTCCTCGTCAGCCATTGTCTCGTTAATTTTGGCAATCATATATTCTATACTCTTTTTATTCCCTCTCACCTTATCCTGTACATACAGCTTTCCCTCTTCATCTACACTGATAATCGGTTTGATTTTCAACGCACTGCCCAGCATTGCCTCCGCAAACGATAAACGGCCGCCACGCTGCAGATGAAACAGGTCATCTACGGTAAACCAATGTGCAATGCGGCTTCTATGTGCCATTACCCACTCCGTCAGCTCGTCAAAGGACAACCCCTCTTCTTTTTTCAATGCCGCAAGATAAACAAAATATCCCTGTCCTGCCGATGCGCAGAGTGAGTCAACGACCTCAATCCTGCGCTCAGGAAAATCCTCTTGCAGCATATCTCTGGCAATCAATGCCGACTGATAAGTACCACTTAACCCGGAGGTAAAGCAGATATAGAAAATATCTTCTCCTGCTTCCAGAATCGGCGTAAGCACTTCCACATAGCTTGCCGGATTAATCTGCGAGGTTGCCGACTTACTGCCCCGTTTTAATGCATCGTAGAACTCCTCTGTCGTCATATTTCTCTCATCTGGATAATGCAGGACTTCCTTTTCATCTAGCGTAAATGCCATGGGTACCACGGCTATATTGAACTTTTCAATTAAATCATTAGGCAAATCAAGGGTCGCATCACTGACCAACCTGTAACTCATATCTTTCCCTCCTGTTATGCTTGCAGCATTTGTCCGCAGACGAGCCGCAAATGATTATTCTCCTCCACACACCTATTCCTTTTTATCGGGAATCACTTTTCCCAACACTTTGTATAAGGTATCTACATCTACGGGCTTTCCGAGATGCGCCTGCATTCCCGCCTGCAGGGACTCTTCCACATCTTCATCATAGGTATCCGTCATCAAGGCGATAATCGGAATGGTCTCCCCGTCTTCCTTACCGGATATCCGAATACATCTTGCCGCTTCTCTTCCGTCCATATATGGCATATGCACATCCATCAGCACGGCATCATAAGTAAATGCCGGCTGCGATACAAACTGGATAACCGCCTTTTTGCCGTTATCCACTGCGTCCACGGTAAAACCCACGACCTCCAGCACTGCCCGAATGGCATCCCGTCCCATTTCGCTGTCCTCGGCAAACAGAATACGCCTGCCATTAAAATCACCTGCTGCAGGTATCATCTTTTTCTTCGCCTGCTCGCTTTGCACCTCTTCCTGTATGCCAAACGGAATGGTAAAATAAATCTGCGTGCCATTTGCATTTTCTTCCATGCCAATCTGACCGCCCATCAGCTGAATCAGCCGTGAAGCCAGTGACAGGTCAAAATGCTGTTCCTCCACGGCAGTATTCCCCTCATCTTGGGAAAATCCAAAAATACATTGTTTCATCTTTTCGGTCATGCCGTTCCCGGTATCTTCAATGATAAACCGGATAAACACTCTGCTGCTGTCTGCCGCCACCTGTCTGGCCGTAAGCCGGATTACTCCGGAAATCGGGGTACAGGAAACAGCATTGTTAAGCAGGTATTGCAATGCCTGCTCCAGACGGATTCGGTCGCCGACCACCCTGTTATACCGGCAGAAAGAACGGACCGTAAACTGTATATTATTCTTTTCTATTTTCTCCCGTACAGCCACATCAATATGATTTAAGAAGCTCTCCAGACGGAAAGGCTGCTGGGCAATGGTAATCGCATCATCATCCACCTTGATAACCTGTAAAAGAGAATCCATTACCTGCACCATATGCGCCGTATAATCGTCAATATTGGAAAGACATTCCAAAAGCCTGTCCTCGTCCTGATAAGTCTGTCTCGCCACACTGGACATACTGATAATACCGCTCATCGGCGTCCGTATTTCATGAGAGATATTCGCCAGAATCTGCCCCTTTAACTCCGCCGAGGATTTGGCCGCCATCAGACTCTCCCGCATTTGCCGGTATTCTTCAATCTGGTTGCTCCGCACCTGCTCCACGTCCTGAAACAGAATATATGCCGTTATCTCTTTGTTAGTATTCTGCTCAAATAAAATATTTCCATGCATACAATGGTATGTCCCCTCATGTGTCCGATAGCGGAAATCGATTTCCTTTTTTCGCTCTCCGTTCATAAACGCATTCTGCAAAAAATTAATATCGAAGCATTCCAGAAACTTCTGTTTGTCGTCCAAATGCACCTTGGACAGCCATTTTAACACAAAATCCATGCTGTAGGAGAGCCGGTTATCCATGTCCACCTTGAACAGATCATAGAACGTGTCCCTTCTCATCTCCACGGCAATCATGTCTTTAAACAGGCTTTTCATCGCAAAAATGAATTTGCGGTCAATAAATCTGCGCTTCTTCAGCTTATAATCCGGCATGTCCGTCTGCAGCGTAACCACATAAGCGTCCCTGTTCTCCTCCGTTTTCACTTTTGTCCCGTTGAAGTAAAAAGAATCCTCCAGATACGGAATATACAAATGCCCCTCCGACATCTCGTGAAGCTTAAGGTTTTTCAGCGGACATTCCTTACAGACGGAATCACACCCCCGTATCGCCTGATAGCAGTAGTCCCCCATCTGAATGTTCGGGTATTTCTCCTTTGCATAGTTATTGATGTACAAAATCCTGTATTCCTCGTCCAGCATATACATCATGGATTTGGTCATCATCCCTTCCAGCTTGAAGAGCCTCCAGTCACTCTCTCCGATAATGTCCTTAAAAAACTGCTTTAACAGCATTTCGTTCATCAGCTTCAGTAAGACATGAAGTGCATTGATATCCTCGTCCGATAACTCCTTAATCGACTCCCAGCCCGACACAATATAGCCGACCACATTGCCGTGATTCGTCATGCGGTATTCCACGACTGCCTCGTAACCGATTTGCTGATATATCTGCTTCTCCTCAGACGGCAGCACCGTCGTGGCCCTTGCAACAAACAAATCCTCTTCGTCAAAATGGTAATGCTCTTCCACAAACCGGATGTAGTCTGTCAGGGAAATCTGCCTTTTCTTTCCCTGGCCTTCCCACTCATAGGTAACCGCCGGCTCCCTTATCTCCTCTTCGCAGTGAATGATATACATACTATCAACCCCAAGCTCATTGATAATATGCTCCATTGTCCGCTCAATGCCCTTGGAAACGGAAGAACTATGCACCAAATCCTCAATTACGTCTACATTTAATAACCCCATAATCACACAACTTCTTTTCTGTTAATGTATGATGTCCAACCCTTCCGGCAGGAAACCAATCCGAGCCGGATTAAGACCTGAATCATCCTGGTACAACGAATATTAAGTAATTGGCAGTTTGACGTGCCTGATTGTTCATCTGCTGCGTTGTTGTCAATCGACGTAGCCACCGCTACGCCTCATTCCTCCGCCTTGCATATGAAACAATCATGCTGCGTCAAACTATCCAAAACTTAATTTTCGCTGTACTAGTAATTGTACCATATTTTTTTAATTGTGTAAATCGCTTGACTTCACTAGTAAAATCGGTATAATAGGCTTGTTGTCTATTCTTATTTATACGGAAGGAGCTTCATTCATGGCAAACCGGCTGATTGACCTTGTCGACATCTCCAAATCCTATGATGATAATCTGGTACTCGATGAGTTTAATTTATATATACGTGAAAATGAATTTTTGACACTGCTTGGTCCTTCAGGCTGCGGAAAAACAACTACGCTGCGGATTATCGGGGGGTTTGAACAGCCTGATACCGGAAAGGTCATGTTTGACGGCAGCGATATTACTTCCCTGCCGCCAAACAAACGTCAGTTAAATACCGTATTTCAAAAATATGCACTTTTTACCCATATGACCATTGCCGAAAATATCGCCTTCGGACTGAAGCTGAAAAACAAAAGCCGGGCATATATTGAAGACAAGATTAAATATGCGCTGAAGCTGGTGAATTTGGACGGTTACGAAAACCGCAATCCCGACTCGCTAAGCGGCGGACAGCAGCAGCGAATCGCCATTGCCCGCGCCATAGTAAACGAACCCAAAATCTTATTGTTAGATGAGCCTTTAGGCGCTCTGGATTTGAAACTGCGTCAGGATATGCAATACGAACTAATCCGTCTCAAAAACGAGCTGGGAATAACGTTCATCTACGTCACCCACGACCAGGAAGAAGCCCTTACGATGAGCGATACCATCGTCGTCATGAATCAGGGTTATATCCAGCAGATTGGCACTCCTGAGGACATTTATAACGAGCCGCAGAATGCTTTTGTTGCGGATTTTATCGGCGACAGCAACCTGATTGATGCCGTGATGCTTGAAGACCGCCTGGTTTCCTTTATGGACACCAAATGGCAGTGTGTCGATGAAGGATTCGGCAATAACACGCCGGTGGACGTCGTAATCCGTCCGGAAGACGTGGTGTTATGCAAACCAGAAGAAGGAACCATTTCCGGCAAAGTCACCCACGTTATTTTTAAAGGCGTCCACTATGAAATGGAAGTTATGGCAGGCGGTTTTGAGTGGCTGGTACATTCCACAGTCATGCACCCGGTTGGGGAAGAGGTTGGATTAACGGTAGACCCCTTTAATATCCAGATTATGAACAAACCGGAATCCGAAGATGAGGAGGCAGTTTACATTGAAGAATAAACAGACAAAATGGCTCGCTATGCCCTTTACAATCTGGTCTGTCATTTTCATCGTGATTCCGCTGTTCATGATTTTTTATTACGGCTTTGTCGATGCTTCCGGCCAGCTGACTTTGGAAAATATATGTGCCGTCACTCAGGCAGAACACTTAAAGGCACTAGGGCTGTCTATCCTGCTCTCGCTGACTGCCACGGTAATCTGTCTGATTTTGGCATACCCGCTGGCCATGATTTTGTCACGGCTGGGTGTCAATAAAAACAGCTTTATTGTTCTGATTTTTATTCTTCCGATGTGGATGAATTTTTTGCTGCGGACACTGGCATGGCAGACTCTGTTGGAAAAAAACGGTGTTATCAATTCCATTTTATCCTTTTTTCACCTGCCTGCCATGAATATCATTAATACGCCCTATGCCATTGTGCTGGGCATGGTTTACAATTTTCTTCCCTTCATGGTACTGCCGATCTACAATTCTTTGGTAAAGCTGGATAAGGATATTATCAATGCGGCAAGGGATTTGGGAGCCAACGGCTTTCAAACGTTTATCAAGGTAATCTTTCCACTGACACTGCCCGGTGTAATCAGCGGGATTACCATGGTATTTATTCCTGCACTCACCACCTTTGTCATCTCCAATTTACTGGGTGGCAGCAAAATCCTGCTAATCGGCAATGTCATTGAACAGGAATTTACCCAGGCGGGCAACTGGAATCTGGGAAGCGGGCTTTCCCTGGTTATGATGCTCTTTATTATAATCAGCATGGCTGCCTCCGCTATATTCGATAAAGACGGGGAGGGCAATCTATTCTAATGAAGAAATTTTTTGAACGGTTTTATATTGCAATTATATTTATCTTTCTCTATGCCCCTATCGTCATCTTAATGGTGCTTTCGGTAAACGACAGCCGCACCAGAGTCAACTGGAACGGATTTACCGGCAAATGGTATGCCGCACTGTTTCAGAACGAATCGATCATGCAGGCGCTATACAATACACTGTTTATCGCAATCGTATCTTCTCTGGCGGCCACGGTAATCGGCACGGTCACCTGCATTGCGTTAAGCGGCATGAAAGTGCGGCTTCGCACGGCACTGCTCGGCATCAACAACATTCCGATGCTGAATGCCGATATTGTCACGGGAATCTCCCTTATGCTGCTGTTTATCAGCTTCGGTATGCGCTTTGGCATGGGGACAATCCTTCTGGCACATATCACGTTCAATATTCCCTATGTGATTTTAAATGTGATGCCCAAATTCAGGCAGCTCAATCCGAACACCTATGAAGCGGCACTGGACCTTGGCGCCTCGCCGGTGTATGCCTTTTTCAAAGTCGTTTTCCCCGAAATCCTTCCCGGCGTGCTGTCCGGATTTCTCATGGCATTTACGATGTCCGTAGACGACTTTATCATTACCCATTTCACCAAAGGGGCAGGCGTGGATACACTGTCGACCAAGATTTATACGGAAGTCCGCAAGGGGATTAAACCGGAAATGTATGCACTGTCGACAATCATCTTTGCGATCGTATTCATTCTGCTGATGATAGCCAATCTAATGCCGGCATGGAAAGAACGTCAAAACGCCAGACGGAATGCCGCCCTGCTCCGGCGCACAAAAGCACAGGACAGCAGCAGTAAGGATATTCCCATCCGCAGCAAAAAAACACCGGTGATTATTTTCGTCGCCGCTGCCGCACTGATTGCCGTCGTTACGCTAGTTACAAGGCGGCAGATTATCTCAGTCAAAGAAAACGGCAATCAGGTCATTGTCTATAACTGGGGAGAATACCTGGACCCGGAAATCCTCAACATGTTTACCGAGGAGACCGGAATTGAGGTTATCTATGACGAATACGAAACCAACGAAACGATGTATCCCAAAATTGAGACCGGGGCTGCAGAATATGACCTCGTATGCCCTTCCGATTATATGATTCAGAAAATGATCGAAAAGGATTTGCTGGCGGAAATCAACTTCGACAACATTCCGAATATCCGGAATATCGACCCGAACTTTATGCAGCAGTCCACGGAATTTGATCCGGGAAACAAATACAGTGTGCCTCATTGTGTCGGCACGGTCGGTATCCTCTACAACAAAACCATGGTAGAGGAACCCATTGATTCCTGGAATGTGCTTTGGGACGAACGCTATGCCGACAGCATACTGATGCAGGATTCGGTGAGGGACGCCTTTATGGTCGCGCTTAAACGGCTTGGTTACTCGATGAATTCCTCGGACGAACAGGAATTAATTGAGGCACGCGACTCACTGATTGAACAAAAGCCACTGACTCAGGCATACGTCGTTGACCAGGTACGGGATAAAATGATTGGAAATGAGGCAGCTATCGGCGTCATCTACTCCGGTGAAGCGATTTATGCCCAAAACGAAAATCCTGATTTGGAATATGTTATCCCCAAAGAAGGGACAAATGTGTGGATTGACTCATGGTGCATTTTAAAGAACGCCCCGAACAAGGAAAATGCAGAGAAATTTATCAATTTTCTCTGCCGTCCGGAAATTGCCCTGATGAATTTTGAATACATTACCTATTCGATACCGAATACCGAGGGACGCAAGCTGATCGAAGACGAAGCGATCCGCAACAGTGAAATCGCCTTTCCTGATTTGTCCCAATATGAACAGCTGGAAACCTTCCGGTATCTGGGCAGCGAAACGGAAAAAATGTACAACGCTTTTTGGAAAGAAATAAAATCAAAGTGAGTAGAATATTTTTGTCTCGTCGATTACCTGATATCCGTTTTCATCCAGCCTGACAATGATCACATTGCAGTTTTTCTGCAGACCTCCTGACCAGTATTGGTCAATTCCATGCTGCTTAACATGGCACATAATCGCCTTGTTTATTGCTCCATGGGCAACAATCATCATGCGTTCCAGCTCACCGGCCTGAGGCTCCACAACCTCTTTCATAAATCCGGCGGCGCGCTCACAAATATGCTCCAGTGTTTCCCCATTTTCCGGTGCACGGTACAATTCCGGCCGTTTAAAGAAATGGTGAAACGGATCACTCTCATCACTCAGCAGCTGGGAAAAATTTTTGCCCTCGTTAACGCCAAAACATAATTCCCGCAGCCGGTCATCTCTGATAATCGGAATATTTCTATGCCCCCGAATCAGGCATGCCGTCTCATAAGCACGAATCAACGGAGAACTGTATATTTTGTCAAAATGCACAGCCTCCAGATTGGCACCGGTCTCTCCGGCCAGTGCCCGCCCGTTCTCGCTCAGCTCAATATCCGTGCTTCCCTGCAACAGCTTATTGGCATTCCACACGGTTTCTCCATGTCGTACAATATAGATTTCCATATCGATGAGCCCTTCTTCCACTCTCACATCTCGTAATACAATAAATTCTCTTTTAAATCTGCGGTAATCTCTCCGCCTGCCTTTTTATATTTCTCATATACACTGTTGAATCTCTGCACCTTTTTGGCCGCTTCCACTTCAAATTTGGAAATCGATGCCTGATACACAGGGTTGGCCTTCAAGCCGCTGCGCACGGATTTGGCAAAAGGACAATAGCGGACTAAAATATCCCTGGCCACTTTATTCAAGCGGAAGCTTCCCTTTGATTCAAACTTAATCCAGCTAATATAATCCTTCATAAATACCTCGCGGTAATTATTCTTTGCACGGACCAAATCGCTCTTTAGCTTCTCTTTGGCATCTGCGGATAAATCATGGTTCTTGCGGTAAAATTGAAGATAAGTACAATATTCTGCCGTAAGTGATTTTTCCCGCACATCATTCCAGTGCACGCCCTGTATCTTTCGGCACATTTCCCAACGGAACCAGCCGACAGCACTCAGCATCAGATCGTCCATATCCAGTGCCGTAAATATCGGGAACATGATTCTTCCCGGTGTATCGCTTTTGACGCTTGCCGTCTCCTGCCACATCGTCACTCTGGTTCCCGCATTCGGCATCAGAATCATATCCGGCAGAACCTCTTTCATCAGGTGTTCCGCATTAATCCCCTTATCCGGATCAGAAAACATAATCTCACGGTAAAATGCGGAATAATCGACTTTTCTTATCTCGTTGAGTGCATTTTCCAGCTTCTCCGCCGTCACCAGCATTTTGTCGATTGTGTTCAGCAAATCACTCTTACAGAGGATAGGGCAGAACGTACTGATTTTTCCATAGGTTATCTTATTGACGGAAGTAAACATATTCCTGATTTCAAATTCAACCTTCTTCTCTCTGTCCTGCAGATCCTCCTTGACCTGTTCTGCCGTCAGATTACCATTTTTGCACTGGTCGGCAAGATATGCCGGATAGTCCATGTCAAATTCGTTCTTCGACGGCTCCTTTCTGCCCTTGTAAATACATTTCAGCCAGCGATAGATCGTATAAATCCGCTCCGACTGGCAGATATCCAAATGGGCTGTCAAATCATACAATGCCTTTGCATTTTCCTCCCCGACAAAGGCGACATCCATAAATCCAAAATTCAAAAACATTTCCAGAATAGGTGTCAGCGTACTTTCATCTTTAACCGCCCGGATAAATACCTTATAATAGATATCGTAATAGACCGCCGTTATCTTCTTCCGCATCGTATACGCATCACCGGTCGTGGAGGTCATATCCGGCAGGTCGCGGTATCCCTCAATCATCGTACACAGATTTTGTGCCTCCTCATCACCGTATCCCGCATAATCCAGAATATGTCCAAGGCAGTCCTCCTGCATGATATCAATTTCCTTACGGGCAGTGCTGATTCCGTCCACAGAGCCGCCGCCAAATTCATAATTCTTATATTCATTCAATCTTCTGCTCAGCGTCCGCAGATTATATATGTTTAATTTGCCGGCAGCCTTGATAATCAGGTTAATCTCCTTGGTAACCGGTTCAATATCATATTTCTTGGCATACATTTTAATCGCCAAATCAAAGAACAGCTCAAACAAATCACTTCCCGCCTCGGCAATCAATATATCCTTGTTATAGGATAAATAGGATTCCATCTCTCCGATACCCTGCGTAAAACGCCGCATCTGCGCTGCGGCCTCCATGATGACGCCTACGGTCATGCTGTCGTCCTTTTCCATTAACTGCAGATATTCCTGCAAGTAGCTCTTCACAATGCTGTTGCTGTTATTGACCTCCCATTCCTCTGCTCTATGCTGCATTTCCAACGGGTTGAAATGCTCTTTCTTGGAGAAGCTCTGCTCTTCTACTTTGTATTTGGCGCAAAGTGTTTTATAGTCATTGTAGGTAGTCTCCACAAAAGCATGAAACTGGCTTGCCTTTGCAAACAGATTTGAATACAGGCTTAACAGCTGATGCCGCTGCTCAAGGGCTGACCGCAGAAAAATATTGCGGATTTTCTCCTGCCCGTTAGTGAGGATATTCTTCAAATCGTTCTCATTTTCACAGGTAAATCCGGCTAATACTGTATCCTCTGCCGCCACGTAATCGCACATAAAGATATCCTTTTCCAAAATGCCGATAATGGCATTCCTTCCCAGCGTAATTTCCGAAAAACCGAAACGCTGTACCACTACCCCTTCCTGTACCAGATACCAATATTTTACCTTGTCATTTTTCTTTGCGATAATCCTGTCCCGTTGAACTTTTATGATTTCCATGTCTGTTTCCCCTTTCCAAAAATCATATCATACATCTTCTATCTGCCAGTCAATGGGTTCTACCCCATGCTCCTGTAAAAATGTATTTGCCCTGCTAAAATGCCTGCATCCAAAAAACCCCCTATATGCCGATAACGGACTTGGATGCGGTGCTTTCAAGATTAAGTGATTCGGGTTATTCAGCCGTGCTGCCTTGTTTTGTGCAGGCTTTCCCCAAAGCAGGAATACAATCGGACGATCCTGCTCATTTAAAATATCCATCACTGCATCAGTAAACTGTTCCCAGCCGATTCCCTGATGCGAATTTGCCTGATGTGCCCGGACCGTCAGCACACTGTTTAACAGCAGCACCCCCTGCCTGGCCCATTTCACCAGATATCCGTTGTTGGGCACAGTACAGCCCAAATCGTCATGCAGTTCTTTATAAATATTCACCAGTGACGGCGGAATCTCCACCTCCGGCTTTACGCTGAAGCAGAGTCCATGCGCCTGATTTACCCCGTGGTACGGGTCCTGGCCGATAATGACACACTTCACGGACCCCAGCGGAGTCAAATGAAATGCGTTAAATATATCATCTGCAGCAGGAAAGATAGTATTCCCGCTTCCGTACTCCTGGTTTACTTTTTCATAGAGCTTCTTATAGTACTCTTTTCTGTATTCGGGCTTTAATGCAGGCGCCCAGTCATTTGTTATCGGTGGCATGTTCATCCTCCTGTATTGCAATTAGTTTACATAATATATCTCCTGCCTGATAATTCACTTCCTGCTCCCTGGGGTATAAAGCTACTCTCTTATCCCCTCCCTGAAGCTCTTTCACGGAATTATTTTCCAGATACAGCTCTTCCATCGTAATCTCTGCCTTTTGTCTCCCGTTGCAGTCAAAAAGGCGATAGGTATCGTCCAAACCTCCCGTTCCCTTCGCCACAACCCCTTCTAATTTGATATAAATACCGCCATTATACTTCTCCGGATAAGCATCATTGATATAGCACAGAAAATCCGCCTGCTGATGAAGTGCGTATACCCTGTCATATATCTTTTTGCGCCTCTCCCTATCCTGTTGTTTCTTCACGTTCTTTGTGCGATTGAAAAACATCTGTACACCTATACATTCAACAAATTGCCCTGTCACTGCTATCCTCTATCATACAACAAAAAAGAGAACTTGAAAAGAGACAATTACAACCTCTCAGGGCAATCGCTTAATATTTTTTATCGCTATCAAAGTTTCGATAAATAAATTTCTGTGCTCTGGCTCGTTTCTTACATTTTCTGCCATGGGAATATATCTGCTTGGTTTAATCAATGTAATGATGTCCGAAAACCAGAAAATGTC
>JAMPAW010000053.1 GCA_023666975.1 Clostridium sp. | reverse complement strand
ACATTTTAAGCAATCCCTTTTTCTTGTCGTGTCCACCTTATGGGGTACATTATACTATGATGTTATTTTCTTGTATAAAGGTTTGCTAATATAATGATATTGGGAATCAAAGCGGTTTTGCCCCGAATCATGTGCGGCTGAGTATTCCGCAAAGCTCAATATAAAAAGAAATGGGGAAATCTCATATGAATAAGCTGTATAAAGAAATTGGACAACGGATTGCAGCATTGCGGCAGGAAAACCAGATAACGCAGGCGCAGTTAGCGGAGAAGCTGGATATTTCGATTAAACATTGCAGTGAGGTGGAGCGTGGATTGGCTGGCCTTTCGCTGGAAAAGCTTATCGCACTTTGTCCGATATTGTCTACGGATTTGGATTATCTTCTTAGAGGAATTGAAAAGAGAGCCCCGTCTGAATCCAATGTTCCTAATTATATATTAAATCTGTTTAATTCCAATGATGCAAAACAAAAAAAACTGCTTCAGGAATATCTGATTTTATTTAAACAAATTTATGACCATGATTGATGCCGGAGGTGAAGGAGTGCGAGAAAAACAAAGAAAATACCATAATTAAGCGGCTGGGGATTATATCCCAGGGCAGTACAAAAATAGGCAAATAATGCAGTTCCCGATGCTATGCAGAGGGTGCTTTTTTTCTTTATGGCATAAGTGAATGCCGCTACAAAAATAGCGAGATAGGAAAGCATTCCGAATAGCCCCATCGTAATCAGGTATTGTAAAAATTCGTTATGCGCATTTGCAATCAGATTGTTTTCCGGCCATGTTGCATAGATATCGCTTCCGGCTATGCTGTAAACAGCCTGTTTAAAGCAGTCTGGCCCCCAGCCGATGAGCTTTTCCCTGATAGGAGACTGCGTAAAGGTTTTTGCCGCATATGTCCAGATGTAACCCCGGTCAGAGCCAAAAGAACCATTGAAGCTGAGGATGACTGCAAAAAACAGGCCAATGATCACCAGACCGGAAAAGCAAAGCCATATCTTTTCAAGATGCAGGGAAAAGATTTTATCCTTTGTAATTTGCAAAATAAGGGCAATGGCAGCTAATGCAAAGTACCATTGGTATTTTGTAAGAATCCCTAAAATGGAAATACCGGTTACGTGCAATGGATTGACCAATATGCACATTATATTGACGGCAATGCTCGAAAAAATAAAAATCCAGAAAAGATGGATAAACTGCTCCCATCTTTGGCGTTCCTTCAGGGCATAATAAACAAGCCAGATTACGCTGCCAAATACTAAAAGATTTCCGTTGTTCTTTGTGATATAGAGATTGATAAATCCGAAAAAAAGGTATATGGCGTATAGGAAATTCATTTTTTTGTTTTGCTCATCTAAGAAGAGGACGGCAATAAAAGGCAGGACGAAAGAGATATAGCCTGTGTACCAGTCACGGTTTCCGATGGTCGATAAAAAGTCATAATGGTTGGATGCCATATCAATATGCCAGCCCATAAGGTCTAAGTCAAAGCAGTCTGTAATTCCCCACAAATAAACAATAAATCCCGATAATAAAATGACAAGTAATAAATACCGGTTCCAATGCAAATTTCCTGATAAAAATATACTTGCAAGGCAGAGGAGGAAAATCAGGCAGGCACCGATGCGGCATCCGTCACTGCCCCAGAACGCAATGTTTTTTGTGTCGGAAAGGGCAGCAGATAAAAGCCCAAGCCCGGCAAACAGGAGCAGGCTGTAATCCAGCATATTGAGACTGCGTAAGAAGTGAAAAGCATGTTTTTTTTCAAAACCAGCCAGCAGTACGGAACTGATTGCCATGGTAACAACGTAAAACAGAGACGTCCAAAACAGCATAGCGCTCTTGGCTTCTAAGGTGTCATAATATCCATTGTGCATATAAAAGGTAAGAAAAGTAAAAATGATAACAAAATAAACCTCTGACATTCTATATTTTAGTAATTGTAAAAACTCTGCCATAATCCCTACCTCTTGTATATTTTTATTTGGTACTGCATTTCGCAATCAGTGATACGCAGTATTGTAACGGAAAAGGGAGGATTTGTCTACTATGTAATAATATAGTTTGAATTTGCAACGAATATGAGTTTATGTTATAATGTGCGATGTAGTATGAACTTTCCGGACAAGCCGAAAGTGAGCTTGGTTCATAGGTTAAGGTTCATCAGTTTCTTACAAGGAGGACAGAATTATGTGGGCTTACGAAAGTGTATTTTATCAGATTTATCCATTGGGGTTTTGTGGTGCACCCTTTGAAAATGACGGCAAGCAGGAATCGAGAATTTTAAAGGTAATCGACTGGATTCCGCATATTGGCAAGTTAGGGGCTAATGCCATTTATTTTTCACCGGTTTTTGAATCGGACACTCATGGATATAATACAAGAGATTATACAAAAATTGACTGTAGACTAGGGACGAATGAGGATTTTCAAAGAGTTTGTAACGAGCTTCATCAGGCAGGAATTAAGGTTGTTTTAGACGGTGTGTTTAACCATGTCGGACGGGGATTTTGGGCATTTCAGGACGTATTACAGAACCGTGAAGGCTCACAATACCGTGACTGGTTTCATATCGACTTTGGCGGCAATTCCAATTACAATGACGGTCTGTGGTATGAGGGCTGGGAGGGCAACTATGATTTGGTAAAGCTGAATCTGCGGAACGAAGAGGTAATCCAGCATATCTTTAATGCGGTAAAAGGCTGGATTGAGCAATTTGATATTGACGGTCTGCGTTTAGATGTTGCCTATTGTCTGGATCGGGATTTTCTGAAACGGCTTCGTCAGTTTACTGATTCGCAGAAAGAGGATTTCTATCTTGTGGGTGAGACGCTCCATGGCGATTATAATCAGTGGATGAATGATGAAATGTGTCATTCTGTTACGAATTATGAATGCTATAAGGGATTATATTCCAGTTTTAACAGCATGAACATGTTTGAAATCTGTCATTCGCTGGCGAGACAATTTGGCCCCGAAAACTGGACGTTGTATAAGGGCAGACATCTGTTGTCCTTTGTCGATAATCATGATGTGACACGTATTGCCAGCAATCTGACGAATGAGAAGCACTTGCCGCTGATTTATGCCATGGCATTTGGCATGCCGGGAATTCCCTGTGTATATTATGGCAGTGAATGGGGGGCAAAGGCACATAAAAATGAGGGTGACCCTGCGCTTCGCGCCTGTTTTGAGGAACCGGAATTTGGGGAACTCGCAGAGTGGATTTCCAAGCTGGCAGAGGCAAAGAAGAACAGTAAAGCTCTGAATTACGGAAACTATCGCAATGTCGTTTTGACCAATCATCAGTGTATTATTGAACGTAAGTGTGATGACGAGAGAGTATTGGTGGCGATAAACGCATCAGACCAGCCATATACGGCACATTTTGATGCCGGCTGCGGAATGGCAGAGGATTTGATTAGCAAAGAGCCGCATGATTTTGGCGGAGGAAGTGAGCTTCCACCGTATTCTGCATATTTCTGGAAGATGGAGCGTTGATCACTCCATATTGAGTGCTTGGAGGGGAGCAGTATGTTTGAGAAAAAGGATATTATTTTTAGTGAAGCATTGGGTGTGTGCTGGGTAGCCGAGGTGACCAAGCTGACGGCCAAAAGCGGTGAGCAGGTGTTGTATTATGGCTTGCGCTCTATGTTTGATGATAAGAAAATATCGTACATACCGGTAGAACATCACCAGGTGGTGCTGCGCCCTCTTATTTCTGTTGAGGAGGCAGAGCGGTTAGCAGGTCAGATGCCGGAGGATATGGATGAGCTTCGCAAGAGCGAGATAGAGTATGTGCTTACGCATAAGAAATAAAATAAATGAGCGGGCCTGTCTTTTTGACGGGTTCGTTTTTTGCAATACGGGGAATAATATGAAAAAGTGTGGGCAGTGACGCAGTTGTTGTATCCGGTCGGGAATACTATATTTTGATTTGACGCACAATTTTAAAATTGTTTTTCAATTTGATTTGGAATTTAATAAAACACTTTCGGAAAAATGCACAAAAATAATCCACATTTTCCACTTTGAAATGTGGATAATATTATGTAAAGTGATTATGAAAGCCAGTTATCCACAAAAAAAATTAGAAAAAAGCCTTGAATAATGGACTTATGCACGAAGTTATCCACATTATCCACGAAAAAAAGTCATTTTTATCGCAGAAAATAGAGTTAAAAACCGAAAATACGTTCTGTAAAAAATGCCGAAAAAAAACAATTTGTGAAAAAGGATTGACAAGTGCAATGTCAAAAAATGTTGAAAATAATTCATGAATTGACAGATATTTTCACGGAAAATTGCAGAAAAATCTAAAATTTTTGATTTTGATTGTATTGAAAAAAATACAATATATGGTATAATGAGAATACAGTTGACTGATACGGAAGGTGCAGGGCAGGACAGGCTTTGTGATATTAACCCTTTCGTGGGAGATGGGGGCAAAGGTTGGCTGTAATTAAGACAGAGAAGGAGTGACAGATTATGAAGTACATAATTAGCGGTAAGAACATTGAGGTAACAGAGGGATTGAAATCAGCAGTCTATGACAAATTGGACAGACTGGAGAAATATTTTAATGAAGATACAGAGGTGCAGGTTACATTTTCAGTGGAAAAGGATCGGCAGAAGATGGAAGTGACGATTCCGATTAAGGGGAATATCATTCGTGCAGAACAGGTTAGCGATGATATGTATGTATCCATTGATTTGGTTACGGAGGTAATTGAACGCCAGATTTCAAGACATAAGAAAAAGCTGGTAGATCAGGCGCAGAGTGCTGCATTTTTCCAAAAATCATTTATGGAGGACGATATACCAGATGATGATGAGATTAATATTATCCGTACAAAGCGTTTCGCAGTGAAGCCGATGGATCCGGAAGAAGCATGTGTGCAAATGGATTTGTTAGGACATAATTTCTTTGTGTTCCGTAATTCGGAGACGGACGAGGTGAATGTGGTCTATAAGAGAAAGGGTAACACCTATGGTCTGATTGAGCCGGAATGCTGATATCTGTAGGGATAGAGTCTGCCGGGAAACTTGAACGGGGTGTTTCGGGCACGGATAAAACGAATAGTAGTGTTTGAATGACAGGGTTGTCGAATGCAGATATACCGCTTCGTGCAGCGGGCTTTTCACGCTTGGTCCGCTTGTCGGAGGGGAGATATCGCTTGGACAGCCCTTTACTTTTGAAATAAATAATGTTAGAATGTTGTCCGTATGATTATCTTTATGGATTCGAGGAGTATTAAAATGAGTATTTTCGACAAACTATTTGGAACACATAGTGAAAAAGAAATTAAGCGTATCACGCCGTTAGTGGATGCGATAGAGGCATTGGAGGAATCAATGCAGGCATTGAGTGATGACGAATTGCGGGAGAAGACTGCCGAGTTTAAAAAACGTCTGGAAGAAGGAGAAACGCTTGATGACCTTTTGGTAGAGGCATTTGCTGTTGTCAGGGAGGCGGCAGTGAGAACTCTTGGCATGAAGCATTACCGGGTACAGCTTATGGGTGGTATTTTGCTGCATCAGGGAAGGATTCCGGAGATGAGAACCGGTGAAGGTAAGACACTGGTGTCGACTCTTCCTGCCTACTTGAATGCTCTTGAAGGCAAGGGAGTGCATATTGTCACGGTCAATGATTACCTGGCAAAACGTGATGCGGAGTGGATGGGACAGATTCATGAGTTTCTGGGTCTGCGGGTCGGTGTGATTTTGAACAGTTATAATAATGAAGAAAGACGTGAGGCATATAACTGTGATATTACCTATGTGACGAATAACGAACTGGGCTTTGATTATCTGCGGGATAATATGGTGATTTATAAGGAACAGCTTGTGCAGAGGGATTTACACTATGCGATTGTAGATGAGGTGGACTCCGTGCTGATTGACGAGGCCAGAACACCGCTGATTATATCTGGTCAGAGTGGCAAATCTACGGAGCTGTATCGAATGTGTGATTTACTTGCCCGCAGAATGAAACGGGGGCAGGGTGACGGAGAACTCTCCAAAATGGACGCCATAATGGGTGTTGACGTCGAGGAAGACGGCGATTTTCTGGTAAATGAAAAGGATAAGCAGGTAATGCTTACTGCGCAGGGTGTCAAAGAAGTAGAGTCCTTTTTCCATATTGAGAATCTGGCAGATTCAGACAATTTAGAGATTCAGCACAATATTATTTTGGCACTTCGTGCGCATAATCTCATGTTTAAGGATAAGGATTATATCGTAAAGGATAATGAGGTTTTAATTGTCGATGAGTTTACCGGGCGTGTGATGCCGGGAAGACGTTTTTCTGATGGACTTCATCAGGCTATTGAGGCAAAGGAAAATGTAAAGGTGCGGCGGGAGAGCAAGACTTTAGCGACCATTACATTTCAGAATTTCTTTAACAAATATAGAAAGAAAGCCGGTATGACCGGTACTGCGTTGACAGAGGAAAACGAGTTTCGTGAGATATACAGCATGGACGTTGTTGAGGTTCCAACCAATCTTCCTGTGGTCAGGGTAGATGAAGATGATTCCGTATTTTTTACCAAGAAAGAGAAATTGAATGCGATTGTCGAAGATATTTCTGACTGTTTTCATCGGGGACAGCCGGTACTGGTTGGTACAATCACGATCGAGTCCTCCGAAGAAGTCAGCCGGCTGCTTACGAAGAAGCATATTCCACATAAGGTGCTGAATGCCAAATTTCATGAAATGGAAGCGGAGATTGTTGCGCAGGCAGGGCAGATGAATGCCGTTACGATTGCGACCAATATGGCCGGACGTGGTACGGATATTAAACTCGGAGAGGGAGTCAAGGAGTTAGGTGGTCTGCGGATTATCGGTACAGAGCGCCATGAATCCCGGCGTATTGACAATCAGCTCCGGGGACGTTCGGGACGTCAGGGTGATCCGGGACAGTCTAAGTTCTATCTGTCGTTAGAAGATGATTTGATGCGGCTTTTTGGCTCCGAGCGGGTAATGAATATGTATAGCGCATTGAATATTCCGGAGGGAGAAGAAATCCGTCACAAGACGATTACCAATTTCATCGAAAAAGCACAGAAGAAGATAGAGAATAATAACTTTGGAATCCGTAAGAATCTGCTGGATTATGATGAGGTGATGAACGAGCAGAGAGAGGTGATTTATAAGGAGCGCCGCCGGGTGTTGGAAGGCGAAAATATGCGTGATGTCATCTTTAAGATGATTAATGATACTGTGGAAGAGGTTGTTAACCGCAATATTCTTGAGGATTTAGAGCCGTCGGAATGGGACATGAAATCGTTGAATCAGGAACTTTTGGATATCATTCCGGTTGACAAGGTTATCCTTTCTGAGGAAGATCAGAAACGGATTCAAAAGCAGGATTTAATCCAGCGAATAAAGGAGGCGGCCAATAAGCTCTATGAGGAGAAGGAGACAGAGTTCCCGGAGGCGGAGATGATTCGTGAGGCAGAGCGTGTGATTCTGTTGAAGGTTATTGACCGCAAATGGATGGACCATATTGATGATATGGACCAGATGCGTCAGAGCATCGGACTGCGCGCATATGGTCAGAGAGACCCGTTAGTGGAATATAAGTTTGCCGGATTCGATATGTTTGAGGAAATGGAGGCGGCAATCCGACAGGATACCGTTAAGGCTATGCTTCATATCCGTGTAGAGCAGAAGGTAGAACGCGAAGAAGTGGCAAAGGTAACGGGAACAAATAAAGATGATACTTCCGTGAAAGCACCGGTTAAGCGTAAGAGTGAAAAGATTGGAAGAAACGATCCATGTCCGTGCGGTTCCGGTTTAAAATATAAGCAGTGTCATGGTAAAAATGCCTGACAGACTGAAAAGATAGGAAAGAGGTGATTCTGTGGTTGAGACGGATGCTTTTAAGTTTGAATTATCGCAATACGAAACTCCATTACAGGAAGTGAGGGATTCACTTTGACATCCCTGTCAAGAAAGATAAGGTGGCAGAGTTAGAGGCAGATATGGAGGCCCCTGATTTTTGGAATGATGTAGAGCATTCCAATGAAGTGATGAAGACAGTCAAGAGTTTAAAAAGTACATTGGAAGCATTTGATACTGTGTCTGATGAATATGAAGAAATCGAGGTGCTGATTGAAATGGCAGATGAGGAGAATGATGATTCTCTTCTCCCGGAGATTGGCGAATTGATGGAACGTTTCAAGGAACATTTTGAAGCATTGAGAATCCAGACGCTGCTTTCAGGAGAATTTGATAAAGATAATGCCATTGTTACGCTGCATGCGGGAAGTGGTGGAACCGAGAGCTGTGACTGGACGGGGATGCTTATGCGGATGTATACAAGATGGGCAGAGAAAAAGGGCTTTGAAACACAGATTCTCGATTATTTGGAAGGCGATGAGGCGGGCGTCAAATCAGTGACGATACAGATTAACGGAGATAACGCCTATGGATATCTCAAATCCGAAAAGGGAGTTCACCGTCTGGTGAGAATTTCTCCGTTTAATGCAGCCGGCAAGCGTCAGACTTCATTTTCGTCCTGTGATGTTATGCCGGACATAGAGGAAGACATTTCGGTTGATATTCGAGATGAGGATTTGCGTATTGATACGTATCGTTCAAGTGGAGCGGGTGGTCAGCATATCAATAAGACTTCTTCTGCAATCCGTATTACACACCTGCCGACAGGAATTGTCGTGCAATGTCAGAATGAACGTTCACAGCATCAGAATAAAGAAAAGGCAATGAAAATGCTGGCTTCAAAACTTTATGTGTTGAAGCAGCAGGAGAATCAAGAGAAGCTCGATGATATACGTGGTGATATTTCGGAGAATGGATTTGGCTCACAGATTCGTTCCTATGTCATGCAGCCATATACGATGGTAAAAGATCACCGAACCGCAGCTGAGATAAGCAATGTAAATGGTGTTTTGGACGGAAATGTTGAGCCGTTTATGAATGCTTATTTAAAGTGGATAAGTCTGAATAAGGAGTAGATAATGGAGGAATTTAAGTACGTTATATTTCAACTGGGGGACCAGAGGTATGGAATGAATTTGATGTGTGTTAACGGTATCGAGCAGGAATACCGTATTACGCCGGTTCCGAATGCTCCGGAGGGAGTAAAGGGAATTATTAACCTGCGGGGGACCGTGATTCCGGTTTACAGCCTGCGGGAACGGTTTGGAATGGACAGCAGAATTGACAGTCCGGACAAGAGCCTGCTGATTACACAGAGTGATGATATCCTTTTGGCATATGAGGTGGACGGAGTAATCGGAATTGAGGAAATGGAGCCTCATCGAATTAACCGGATGCCGAATATTGCTTCCAATGAAGAAACTGTTTTTATGGAGGAGGTTCTTCGCATAGGCGATGATATTGTTATTGCCATAAGCACAGATGAGGTTTTGTCCGGAGAGATGAAGACACAGATTAACCGGATGCTTGAAGACAATCAGTAGAATGTGGGGCTTGGCAGAGGTGCGTTAAAAATGTACGGTGGAACGAATAAATATTCTATAGGAGGATAAAAGGATAATATGGTGAATATTGCAGTATTAGGTTATGGTACGGTTGGTTCCGGTGTGGTTGAGGTGATTAACACGAACCACAGCAGTATTGCGAAGAGGGCAGGAAAAGATATTCATATTAAGTATGTTCTTGATTTGAGGGACTTTGAGGGTGATCCGGTACAGAAAATTCTTGTGCACGATTATGAGACGATTCTGACAGATGAATCGGTTGACGTTGTAGTGGAAGTGATGGGCGGAATCAATCCGGCTTATGAATTTTCCAAGAAGGCGTTGCAGGCTGGGAAGAGTGTATGTACCTCGAACAAGGAACTGGTGGCAAAGCATGGAGCCGAGCTTTTGGCGATTGCCAAAGAAAAGAAGGTCAATTATTTGTTTGAGGCATCAGTGGGTGGAGGGATTCCGATTATCCGGCCGTTGAACAGCTCCCTGACTGCAGATGAGATTACCGAGATTACGGGAATTTTAAACGGTACGACCAACTATATTTTGACGGAGATGTCGGAGAAGGGGTCAGACTTTGATGCTGTGCTAAAGGACGCACAGGACAAGGGATATGCCGAGCGTAATCCGGAAGCAGATGTAGAAGGGTATGACGCCTGCCGTAAAATTGCCATTTTGACCTCTTTGGTAACTGGGATGCAGGTGGATTATGAGGATATCCATACCGAGGGGATTACCGGGCTGACTATTGAAGATTTTCAATATGCAGAAGCGATGAATGCCGCTATCAAGCTGCTGGGAACAAGTAAGAAAATTGGCGGCAAATTCTATTCGATGGTGGCACCTGTGATGATTAAGCAAGATCACCCGCTCGCCGGTGTGAACGGTGTGTTTAACGGTATTTTTGTACATGGAAATGTATTAGATGATGTCATGTTTTACGGTCGGGGCGCCGGAAAACTCCCGACAGCCAGTGCAGTGGTTTCAGATGTGGTGGACGCAGTGAAGCATATGGGAACTAATATTATGACAATCTGGGAGGATAAGAAAACCAGCATTGGTGCTTTTGAAGATTTTGAAAGCAAGTTCTTTGTCCGTATTAAGGATATCAATGAAGGACTAGATGATACGCTGATGTTTGCTATTCGGGACGCTTTTGGAGATGTCTTATATGTAAAGACGCCTGGGATAGAAGGTGAATTTGCGTTTACGACCCAAAGTATGCGGGAGGGCGATTTTGCAGAAAAGATTGCCGGATTTGACAACGTATGCAGCGTGATTCGCACAAACTTTTAGCAGAGTATGCTGTCTGCGGGAAGAAAGTGATTGACCGTATGCCAGAAAAGTAGTAAATTAGGCTAGGCAGCTTTAACAGGTAGGAGGAAACAGAGCAAATGTTAATTGTAAAGAAATTCGGTGGTACTTCTGTTGCAAATAAAGAGAGAATGTATAATGTTGCAAACAGATGTATTGAGGATTACAAAAAAGGCAATGATGTAGTGGTTGTATTATCTGCGATGGGGAAATACACCGATGAACTGATTGATATGGCAAAGGAGATGAATCCGGACCCGCCAAAGCGGGAGATGGATATGCTTTATACCGTTGGTGAACAGATGTCCGTTGCGCTGATGGGAATGGTAATGAACAATTTGGGCGTTCCGGCAGTTTCTTTAAATGCTTTTCAGGTGGCAATGCACACTACTTCGGTATATGGCAATGCCAGACTGAAGAGAATTGACAGTGAAAGGATTCGTCATGAGCTGGATCAGCGTAAGATTGTGATTGTGACAGGCTTTCAGGGAATTAATAAATATGATGACTATACAACTTTGGGGAGAGGCGGTTCGGATACAACAGCCGTTGCGCTGGCAGCAGCCTTGAATGCAGATGCATGTGAAATTTATACAGATGTAGATGGTGTATATACTGCAGACCCGCGCATGGTTGAACATGCAAGAAAACTGGATCAGATTACGTATGATGAGATGCTGGAGCTTGCCACATTAGGAGCGGGCGTATTACATAATCGTTCGGTGGAACTGGCAAAGAAACAGGGCGTGCAGTTAGTTGTTCGTTCCAGTATGAATACTTCAGAGGGTACCGTTGTTAAGGAGGATGCAAAGATGGAAAAAATGCTTGTTAGCGGAGTGGCAGCAGATAAGGATGCAGCAAGAGTTGCATTAATCGGATTGAAAGATGAGCCGGGTGTGGCATTTCGGTTGTTTAACCACCTGGCAAGACATAATATTAATGTAGATATGATTCTGCAGTCGGTTGGTCGTGAAAGTACAAAAGATATTTCGTTTACGGTTGCTGTGGAGAATGCCGATGAAGCAGTAGAGATTGTAGAACGCCATTTTCATGAATATGAGAAGATTGATGTCGCAAAAAATGTTGCAAAGGTTTCCATTGTAGGCGCAGGTATGATGAGTAATGCAGGGGTTGCGGCAAAGATGTTCGAGGCACTGTATGATGAAGGAATCAATATCAAAATGATTTCAACGTCGGAAATACGTGTGTCCGTATTGATTGATGAAAAATATACGGAACGGGCGATGAATGCCGTACACGAAAAATTTGGACTGGGTGACAACTAGAATATGGAAAAGACCTTTGCGGATTCTTTAAACATTCGCAGGTATATCATTGACGGGAACCGGAAAATGCGACAATCGTATTTTCCGGTTTTTTGACGGGAGTTATTTACGAATCCCACTGTTTTGTGGTATGATAAAGCATATGCGGTTGTGGAGGCATGGCCGGATGTTCATACAAAGAGATATAAGTAATTGCAAAACAGATGTTTTAAAAAAGAAGCGTTTCGCAATTATCTGGTACACAGAGCTAAGAAGAGAGAAGTGGGAGGTATGTGGGATGAAACGGGAAGACTATTTGAGCTGGGACCAGTATTTTATGGGGATTGCCCTGCTGTCGGCAGAACGCAGTAAGGACCCGAATACACAGGTGGGAGCCTGTATTGTAGGAGCAAATAACAAAATATTATCGGTTGGCTATAACGGTATGCCTTCCGGCTGTGATGATGACAAGATGCCGTGGGGCAGAGTGGGAAAGCCGCTGGAGAATAAATATTTTTTTGTTTGTCATGCAGAACTGAATGCTATCCTTAATTACAGCGGGGATTCACTTGAAGGGGCAACCTGTTATTCTACGCTGTTTCCCTGCAATGAATGTGCAAAGGCCATTATTCAAAGCGGAATCAAAGAAATTGTATATTTATCGGATAAATACTCCGATACAGAAGCGACGATTGCCTCTAAAATGATGTTTGATATGGTGGGCGTAACTTATCGCGCATTTGAGTCCAAAGGGCAGACAATCGGGCTGGAGCTTTAACCAAAGGCGGGAGGCAGTGCAATGCTTGGAGAAAACGTAAGGGACAGTGTGAGTTTGCTCTGAGTGAATAGATATATAGGAAAGACAGAGGTTGAAAACATGGATATTATAAAAGTTATCGCAGGAGAATTGGGCATCAGGACAGGGCAGGTGGAGGCGGCCGTTAAGTTGATTGATGAGGGGGCAACTATACCGTTTATTGCCCGCTATCGCAAAGAAGCTACCGGTTCTTTGAATGATGAGGTTCTGCGTGACCTGTATGAGCGTCTTAATTATCTGCGGAATCTGGAAGAGCGCAAGGAAACCGTTATTTCCAGTATTACGGAGCAGGGAAAATTGACCTCGGAATTAGAGCGACAGATACGGGATGCGATGACTTTGGTTGCGGTTGAGGATTTGTATCGGCCATATAAGCAAAAAAAGAGAACCCGGGCAACGATTGCAAAGGAGAAGGGTTTGGAAGGACTGGCCAATATTATCTATTTGCAGATGACGGATAGATCAATTGAACAGGAGGCGGAAAACTACCTCTCGGAGGAGAAAGGGGTTGTTTCCGTGGAAGAAGCGGTTGCCGGTGCGCTGGATATTATTGCCGAAAATATATCGGATGAGGCCGAGTACCGCACATATATCCGTGATATTACGGTTAAAGAGGGGAAACTGGTGACTGTGGCGAAGGATGCCGGGGTAAAGTCTGTGTATGAGATGTACTATGACTTTGAGGAGCCGATACGCAAGGCTGCCGGTTATCGTGTATTGGCAATTAATCGCGGGGAAAAGGAGAAAATTCTTTCCGTGAAAATTGTTGCACCGGAAGACCGGATTCTGACTTATCTTCAAAAGAAAGTTATTGTCCGAGACAATCCACACACTACGGATTTGTTAAAGCGAACGGTTGAGGACAGCTACAAGCGGCTGATAGCAGGAGCTATTGAACGGGAAATCCGTGGTGAACTGACCGAAAAGGCGGAGGACGGGGCGATTAGTGTATTCGGTAAAAATCTTACCCAGCTTTTAATGCAGCCGCCTATTGCGGGACATGTGGTATTGGGGTGGGACCCGGCTTTCCGGACCGGCTGCAAACTGGCTGTGGTAGATGCTACCGGTAAAGTTTTGGATACTGTGGTAGTGTTTCCTACGGAACCGCAAAAAAAGATTGCAGAAGCAAAGAAAACAGTCCATAATATGATTAAGAAATACGGAATTACTTTGATTTCTGTGGGAAATGGAACAGCCTCCAGAGAATCGGAACAGGTGATTGTGGAGCTGTTAAAGGAGATTCCGGAAAACGTGCAGTATGTGATTGTCAATGAAGCAGGTGCTTCCGTATATTCTGCCAGCAAGCTGGCAACAGAGGAATTTCCGAATTTTGATGTGGGACAGAGAAGTGCAGCTTCGATTGCAAGAAGGCTTCAGGACCCGTTAGCGGAATTGGTTAAGATAGACCCTAAGTCTATCGGGGTTGGACAGTATCAGCATGATATGAATCAGAAAAAACTAGGAGACACGCTGACCGGAGTGGTTGAGGATTGTGTGAACCGGGTAGGGGTTGACCTCAATACGGCATCGGTTTCTTTGTTAGAGTATGTATCCGGAATTAATAAAACGATTGCCAAAAATATTGTCACATATAGAGAAGCAAACGGCAGATTTAAAAATCGCAGACAGCTTCTTAAGGTTGCCAAACTGGGACCGAAGGCGTTTGAACAATGTGCGGGTTTTATGCGGATTCAGGACGGTGATAATCCGCTTGATTCCACCAGTGTCCACCCGGAGAGTTATGAGGCTGCTGCGAATCTGCTCAAGAAGCTGGGGTATTCGTTGGAAGATATTACCGGACAGGGCTTGACCGGTCTCTCCTTATTGGCGAAAAACCGCACGAAGCTGGCTGTCGAGTTGGGTATCGGAGAGGTTACGCTGGAAGATATCATTAAAGAATTGGAAAAACCGGCGAGAGACCCAAGGGAGGAGATGCCAAAGCCGATACTCCGCACAGATGTAATGGAAATGAAAGATTTAACAGAGGGGCTGGTGCTTAAGGGGACCGTGCGCAATGTGATTGATTTCGGCGCTTTTGTAGATATTGGTGTACATCAGGACGGACTGGTGCACATTTCTCAAATTACCAACAAGAAATTTATTAAGCATCCGTTAGAGGCAGTTAGTGTTGGTGATGTAGTAGAAGTTAAAGTGTTAAGTGTGGATTTGGAGCGGAAAAGGATTCAGTTATCGATGATTTTATAAATGGGATTGGAAAAGAGGAATAATAATGAATAGAGAAGATATTTCATTTTCTGTACAGATGACACAGAAGGAGCTTTTTAGATTTACCGTATATCACAATTATCATAAAATATCGGGCTTGATAGGCGTGGCGCTCTCACTGATTGCACTTTTTATATTGATTACTGCTTTTGGGGAACTGAATGACAGGGATAAAACAGTGCTTACGCTGGTGGCGGTCTGGTTTATCATTTTCGAACCTTTTTCACTTATGCAGCGTGCAAAGAGTCAGATAAAAAGGAACAAAACGTATCAGAAACCGTTGAATTATTGTGTAAGTGCCGAAGGGATTACCGTTTCACAGGAGGAAGAGAGCCAAACGCTGCCATGGGAGAACATTAAGAAAATTGTCGAGACAAAATCACAGTATTTGGTGTATAGCAGTAATATACATGCCTTTATTTTTCCAAAGAGTGCGCTGGGTGAGGACAGCGTTTTGGCAAAACAGCTTATGCTGCAGTACACAAAGGATTTAGGCGTGCAATATTCTGGGAGATTCAGAAAGCGGATGGATGAGTAGGGCGAAGGATTTTGCAGAGAATCAGTATTTGAATGGAACGGAGATTATTATGGAATATAGCAGTTTAAGCCCGCAGGATACCTTTGAATATGCAAAGCAGATGGGAGAACACGCGCACAGCGGCGATGTGGTTTGCCTGATCGGAAGCTTAGGTGTCGGAAAAACATTATTTTCACAGGGATTTGCCAAGGGGCTGGGGGTTGAAGAAAATGTAAACAGCCCGACGTTTACCATTGTGCAGGAATACAGAGATGGAAGGCTTCCATTATATCATTTTGATGTTTACCGCATTGAAGATTCGGAGGAGATGGAAGAGGTTGGGTTTCATGATATGATTTATGGAGACGGTGTCTGTCTGATTGAGTGGGCAGATATGATAGAGGATATTTTGCCGCAGCATTACCGAAGAGTAGTGATTGAAAAGGATTTGGAAAAGGGATTTGATTTCAGGCGGATTACCGAAGAAAATATCTGATTGGAAAAATGTGATAACAGAAAGGGAGAAACATGAAAATATTGGCGCTGGACAGTTCAGGTTTGCCGGCTTCCGTGGCTATCGTTGAAGATGATAATCTGATTGCGGAGTATACAGTGAATTATAAAAAAACACATTCCCAGACGTTGCTGCCGATGCTGGACGAGGTGGTAAAGATGACAGGGACAAATCTGGCGGAAATTGATGCTATTGCGGTGGCGAAGGGGCCGGGGTCTTTTACCGGGCTTCGCATAGGCTCCGCAACAGTGAAAGGACTGGGACTTGCGCTGGATAAGCCGGTAATCGGCATTCCTACCGTTGAGGGGCTGGCGATGAATTTGTGGGGAGCACAGGCACTTGTCTGTCCGCTGATGGATGCCAGAAGAAATCAGGTATATACTGGAATTTACCGATTTCGGTCGGGGGAACTTCAGGTGGTGCGGGAGCAGGCTGCACTTGCTTTAGAGGAAGTTGTTCATGCACTTAATCTGATTGGTGAAGAGGTTATATTTCTCGGAGACGGCGTTCAGGTTTATCGCAATTTGTTGGAGGAGAAGCTGGAGGTCCCTTATACAATTGCTCCGGCAAATATGAATAAACAGCGGGCGGCATCTGTTGCGGTCAGAGCGTTGGAGTATTGGAATCAGGGATTATATGAAAATGCGGACAGCTTTGAACCGGAGTATTTGCGCCTGTCACAGGCAGAGCGGGAACGTCGGCAAAAATATAGCGAAGCACGGAAGAAGATTGAGATTGTTCCACTGCAGTATGAGTATTGTGATGCCGTTGCTGAGATTGCTGCACAAACTTTGCCGGAACACTGGTCCGTGGAGAGTATTCGTGATGTGCTGCGACATAAAAATAATATCTATTTGGTGGCGCGTGAAATAGAGAGTAAGCAGATTGTTGGATTTGCAGGGATCATGGTGATTGACGGTGAAGCAGAGCTGCTGAACATAGCACTGAGAGCAGAATTTCGGGGCTGCGGAACCGGAGGACGGCTTTTGACACTTGTTATGGAGGAGGCGGCAAAGCAGGGAGCACATAGGATACTCCTGGAGGTCAGGGAGAGTAACATAGCTGCAAGGCAGTTCTATGAGCGCTATCATTTTGAGGAACTATCCCGGAGAAAGCGATATTACAGCAATCCGGTAGAGGATGCAGTGATTATGGAAATCAACAATTATTACCACTGGAATTTACACATCAATTAGGCTACCATAGTAATATAATGGAATGTCGCAATGGCATTTTGTCATATGACCGTTTGCAGGAGCACAGGGAGGCTATTATGGGATTTTTGGTTTGTAACAGATGTGGGAAAACATTAAAGGTGGAACAGGATATTATAAAAGAAGATTATATCCAAATTCGGAAGCCTTGGGGCTATTTTTCAAAAAGGGACGGAATCACAGAGGAATTTATTTTGTGTGAGGAATGTGTGGAGAGTGTAACTCAGGAGTTTGCGGTTCCTGCGGTATTCAGTGATACAAAGGAGCTGCTCTGAGCAGATGTCTGCCGATATCCCTTGAAAGAAGCTGTAAAAAAGCAGTGAATAAAAAGCAATTATTTGAAAAGGATGGGAAAGAAGGGATTCGATGATAGATGTTTGTTTGCTTGGAACCGGAGGAATGATGCCGCTGCCATATCGGGCACTGACTTCATTGATGGTGCGGTATAATGGAATGAATGTATTAATTGATTGTGGTGAAGGGACACAGGTTTCGATTAAACAGCAGGGGTGGAGCGTAAAACCGATTGACGTCATCTGTTTTACACATTTTCATGCAGATCATATTAGTGGTTTGCCTGGATTGCTGCTCACTCTTGGAAATGCTGAGCGCACGGAACCGATAACGATGATTGGGCCGAAACGTTTGGAAAAAATTGTTAATTCATTGCGCATGATCGCGCCGGATTTGCCATTTGATATTCGTTTTATTGAGCTGGAACAGGAAGAGGAGAGCTTTGTGTTTAACGGTTTGCGGATTAATGCGTTTAGGGTAAACCACAATATCACCTGTTATGGATATAGTTTAGAGATTGATCGCGCCGGAAAATTTGATGTGGAGAGAGCAAAGGCGCAGCAGATACCCATGCCCTATTGGAATCGGCTGCAAAAAGGAGAGAGCATTGAGGAGGAAGGCCGTCTCTACACTCCGGATATGGTTTTGGGAGAAGGAAGAAAAGGAATCAAGATAACGTATTGTACAGATTCCAGACCGACAAAAGGAATTGTGAAAAATGCGGACGGTTCAGATTTGTTTATTTGTGAGGGGATGTACGGGGAAGCGGATAAGGAGCAGAAGGCGAAAGAATATAAGCACATGACGTTCTATGAGGCGGCAGATATGGCCAGAGAAGCAAACGTAAAGGAATTGTGGCTGACACATTATTCCCCGTCACTGGTACATCCACAGGATTATCAGGCAAAAGTTCGGGAAGTCTTTCCACAAACAATTGTAGCGAAGGACCGGAGAACGACAACCTTATTGTTTGACAAAGAATAGAAAGCGCATTTCAAGGAGGAAAGCTAATGAATAGAAAAACGGGAACAAAAGGATTTACCACAGTCATTCTGCTTTTGGTAATCATCGGTCTTATATTTTATACCTATTTAAATAATCATGCCGGAGATAAACAGGAAATAAAAAAGAGTTCTGAGGTGGAAGAACTGATCAATTATGATTTTGAACAGGATTATCCGAAGACGGTAAGGGAGACGGTGAAGCTGCACTGTAATTACATGAAGAATGCCTATAACGGTAAATTCTCTGAAGATGATTTGTTTAAGGTTAATCAAAATATCCGTCATCTCTTTGATGAGGATTTGCTGGCAATTAATACCGAGGAACAGCAATTGCAGGGGATGAAGGAGGAGATAAGCTTATACGATGAAAATAAGCAGAAAATAAGCGGTTTTTCGCTTGCCGAGGGAAGTCAGGTCCAGTATAATACGGTGAATGAAAAGGAATATGCCAAAATAAAGGTTACACTGATATTAAATATTGATTCGATGTCTGTTTCGGTGCCGGAGGAGTACATATTGCGTCAGGATGAGGACGGACGTTGGAAAATAATGGGGTGGAAAGTAATGAGTGAGGAGTCCTCAGGGGATAAAGGAGACGTGACCAAATGAAACAGGATGTTTATGTTTTGGGAATTGAATCTTCCTGCGATGAAACGGCAGCGGCAGTGATAAAGAATGGAAGGCAGGTGTGTTCCAATATTATTTTTTCCCAGATTGATTTACATAAATTGTACGGCGGAGTAGTGCCGGAAATTGCTTCACGAAAGCATATAGAAAAAATGAATCAGGTGATAAGGGAAGCATTGCTGCAGGCGGAACTGGCGCTGGCGGATATAGATGCCGTTGCGGTCACCTATGGTCCGGGGCTTGTAGGAGCTCTTTTGGTGGGAGTGGCAGAGGCCAAGGCAATTGCTTATGCAGCAAATAAACCGTTGGTGGGAGTGCATCATATTGAGGGTCATATTGCAGCAAACTATATTGAACATCCGGATTTGAAGCCTCCGTTTATGTGTCTGGTGGTGTCGGGAGGACATACACATTTGGTAAAGGTATCGGATTACGACCAGTTTGAGATTGTTGGAAAAACAAGAGATGATGCGGCAGGGGAAGCATTTGATAAAGTGGCGCGTGCCATTGGACTAGGTTATCCGGGGGGACCCAAAATAGATAAGCTGGCAAAAGAAGGAAATAGAGAGGCTATTCTTTTTCCAAGAGCAAAGGTAGAAGGAAATGAATATGATTTCAGTTTTAGTGGGTTGAAATCTGCCGTGCTGAATTACTTAAACCAGTGCGAGATGAAACAGGTTGCCGTGAATCCTGCGGATGTGGCAGCATCCTTTCAATATGCCGTAATAGATGTTTTAACTACACATGCAATCCGGGCAGTCAAAGAGATGGGAATGGACAGACTTGTTATAGCCGGCGGCGTGGCAGCGAATTCTTCGCTGAGGGAACATCTGCAAAGTGCATGTGATAAAGAGCAAATCAGGTTTGATTATCCGTCGCCAATTTACTGTACCGATAATGCGGCAATGATTGGAGTGGCAGGATATTATGCTTATCAGAAAGGGGTCCGTCATGGATTGGATTTAAATGCCGTTCCTAATTTGAAAATCGGACAGAGGATATAGAAAATGGGAAAAATTGCAGGGATTGTGCTGGCGGCAGGAAAGGGCAGCAGGATGCATTCGGACGTTGCAAAGCAGTTTTTGGAATTGCGTGGAAGACCGGTTCTTTACTATTCTTTGCAGGCATTTGAAGAAAGCTCTGTTGACGAGATAGTTTTGGTGACCGGCGCAGCAGATGTTGCATACTGTAAAGAAGAGATGATCAAGAAATATCATTTTAATAAGGTAAGAGCTGTGGTGGAAGGCGGGTCGGAACGATATTGGTCGGTAAAAAACGGACTACAGGCAGTTCGTGGGGCAGACTATGTTTTGATTCATGATGCGGCAAGACCTTGTGTTACTCAGGAGTTGATAGAACGTTCTATAATAGAAGTAATAAATTCAGGAGCGTGTACTGTGGGAGTCCCGGTTAAGGATACGATTAAAGTGGTTGATTCACTGCAGTATGGTATTGACACACCAGACAGAAATACCCTATGGCAAATCCAAACACCGCAAAGTTTCCGGTATCAGGAAATCATCAGTGCATATGAGAAAATGGAACAGTCAGGAGATACTGATATAACAGATGACACAATGATTATAGAACGCTATTTGGGAAAGAAAACAAGAGTTATTCCAGGCGATTATCGCAATCTGAAAATCACTACACAAGAAGATTTGGCTGTGGCAGAAATTTTTTTGGAAAAATGAAAAAAAGCGGTTGACATGGGTAAAAGTTAGTGCTAATATAGTCAATGTCGCTGACAAAAAGAATGATTTTGTCGGAAGCACGGAGAGGTATCGAAGTGGTCATAACGAGGCGGTCTTGAAAACCGTTTGTCCGCAAGGGCGCGTGGGTTCGAATCCCACCCTCTCCGCTGTTCTTAAATTTCATAATTAAGAACGATAACTTGCGGCTTGGAGAAGTACCCAAGCGGCTGAAGGGGCTCCCCTGGAAAGGGAGTAGGTCGTTAATAGCGGCGCGAGGGTTCAAATCCCTCCTTCTCCGTTGAGTAACATTGACGCAAGTAACCTGAAAACTGAATGAAGATTAAACAACAAAACAACCCTGAAAATTCTTACGGGAAATT
>JAMPAW010000052.1 GCA_023666975.1 Clostridium sp. | reverse complement strand
ATCCCCTGCTACGGCGAAAAGTGTTGTAAGCCTTGATTTTCCGAGGTTTGCGGCACTTTTTCCATTTTTACCCAAAAGTTGTTTTAGTGTGTTTTGAGGTGTTTTAGAGTAAAAAAATGGGGTAAAAATGAGGTATAAAAAATGTAACCTTTTCAACAAAAATCTTCTCTAAATAAATGTATAATCAATATTCAAATTCCGGAATCAGAATAGAAAACGGAGGTGGTTTTGTTTGTTTGATGATAAGCAGTTAAAGAAGCTGGCTAAAAAGGCAGTACATGGCAGTGCAGAAGCGTATGGTCAGTTGTTTGAATATTATAAGCAATATTTATATCGAATCGCTTATGCATCAACCAAGAATGAGGACGCTGCATTAGACATTGTAGGTGACTGCATATTAAATGGTTTTCATCATATCAGGCAATTGAGGGAGCCTGCCTATTTTAAAACGTGGATTACGAAAATTTTATATCATTCGATTGCCTGCTATTACCACAAAAATCCTGAAAACGGATTACTGGAAGATTTTCAGTTTCCTGCCGAAGAACAGTCGATATCGATTGAGGAACAGATGGATTTATATCAGGCAATGGATTTTCTTCCGGAAAGATATAAGAACATTATTATTTTGAAATATTTTAACGGGCTTAAAATTAGTGAGATTGCCTATGTAATGGATATACCGGAAGGTTCGGTAAAAGCATATTTATACCGTGCGAAGGCACAATTAAAACATTTATTAGAGGAGGATTCGATATATGAGGAATGAATTTGATAATATTCCAATACCGGAAAAACTAGATGAGGTAATCGATACAAAGATGAAAGTTATACGGAAGGAAGGAAAAGTACGCAGAGCGAAGCAGTGGATGGCAACGGGGCTGACAGCAGCGATTGTACTTGTCTGCAGTGTTGTTTTTTGTGCGAAAAATCCTGCCTTTGCGGAAAAAATACCGTTAATCGGTCACATTTTTGAGAGAACACAGAACAGTTATGAATATTTTTCAGGGGACTATAACGGTATTGGTGAACGCTTAGAAGGAGTTTCTGCGGCAAGCGGGATAACCATTACACTTTCGGAGGCCTACTGTAATTCTCAGGCGTTGTATTTCACTGTACAGATACGGTCAGAAGAACCTTTTTCGGAAATAGACAGCTGGCAGCTTTTTACGGAGGAGGAGTATGATTATAAGCCAGCGAAGGAATATGATGCTCCTGGACTTCAGGGAGAATTTATAGACCCCTGTACTTTTGTGGGAATGGTACGCATGAATCTGGATTGTGACGGGGAAGGAATAACCGTGCCAGATGAATTTACCATGGAATTGAAAATCAATCAGTTTATAGCAGCATTGGCCGACGGAAACGATGCCTCCTATGAAGGGCCATGGGAATTTTCTTTAAAGGTAAAAAAGAGTATGCAGGATACACAAGTCGTGAATATTAATGAAACTAATGAACTGGGAATTGGATTTGAAAAGGTAGTCAAGGACCGTTTTGAAATCGTCATGTATGATTTATATGATGACCCTGATATGGCGGCAGATTATTTTCCGGTTATGCTGGACGCAGACGGAAGATTAATGGATTATGGCAATGATCCAAATTGTACGGTACTGGATATTGCTGACAGAGATGTTTCAAAGGTGGACATTTTTCTGATTGACTACTATCTATGGATGGACGAGTTAAAAGGAGATATATGGAGACGGGAAAATCCTCCGCTGACGGATGATGGGCGGACCTATAAAGAATTGTTATTGGAAAAATGTGCATATCACAAAGAAGTGGTATTTGAAGAGTAACTTTGGAGCGAATGATGTTGTACAATATACATTAAGAAAGCGGCATTTTAGAAATAAAGTATAAATATTTTTGTGCAAATATCCTAAAGAACATTTTATAGTGCAATTTGTATGAAAAATGTGGTAAAATAGATATATCTTTGTGAAAACTGTTTTGCATATATATTTTTTTGAATTGACGAAGAGAAATAGCATATGCGGACAGAAAGAATTACACGATATGTGATAATGAAAAGGAGGATGTATCTATGGGAAAAACAAAAAGGCTATGCATGGCAGTGATCTGCCTGCTATCTTTAAGCCTCAGCATGGTGTACAGTGAAGTGCCGGTTTATGCTGTGGAAGCGAGAGATGGTGAAGATGGTGAGGATATCCCCTTTCCGTCAGAGGAGGAAGAAGAAACGACGGAACCCGGAGGCAGTGAAGAACCGGGTGGTGGCGATACCACAGAGCCAGGCGGAGGAGATACGGAAGAGGTTAAGTTCACGGTTGAAGGGGATAAATATACAGCAGAGTACAAGGTTTTGGGTGCAACGAATGTCTCTTTAATAAAATTTACGCTGAAGGAAAATACCGAATTAACCACAGTTGATTTAGAGGAGACGGTGAAAGGAACCGTTAATGAAGAAGAAAATACATATACGGTGACACAGATAGAAAATGGTGCATTTTCAGAGTGTAGTGCCAAAAAATATGTTGTTCCGTCAACAGTAACAACGCTTGTTGGCAATCCGTTTGAAGCGGAAGATGTCGTTGTATTAAAGAAGGTTTTTCAAATGAAGGGTACGCAGGCTGAGGCCATAATATCATTTGACAGTAGCTTTTATGCAAATGTGAAAGCCGTTTTGATATGCGGTGACCAGACTTCTGTTGCAGTTGTTAAAGAAATTTGTGGCATAACATCGGAAGGTGATTTACCGGAGAAGATTATTCCGATTGCGGCTGCGACAGAAGATACGATTGCAGACTATGGAATCCTTGCATTGGCAGATGGAGATAATACAACCGGTTTAATACGGGAGGGAAATACGTTAAATACGGCGACTCTTGCTGTCAAGGATTATGTAACCGAAGAGGCGGTTTCCGGGGGAACATTAACATGGACAGATGTTACAGACGGTGAGAGTGGTAAACCCGACAAATATACAGTAACCGCTGATATGTTTAACAATAATGTTACAACGGGTACATATGAATTCACTTACGAGAAAGATAAATATGTTCCGCTCAAAGGCAGTGTTCGTTTAAGTAATACGCTGTATACGGCCACAGAAGGAGACTTTACCTACAAATTGGAATTGTTTGAAAATGGCGAAGAGCGGACGGCAACGTTACTATCCTGTACCACAGAAGCGGCGGTAACGGAATGCAGTATTCCGGAAAAGGTTACAAAGGATGGCAAGGAATATATTATCACTAAGATTGCAAAAGATGCGTTTTCTACGTTGGATAAGGTCAACACCTATATCATACCGGCGGGGCTTAAGAATATAGAAGCGGGCGCATTTTACGATACAAGCGACAATACAATCGAAAACAGAGTGGTCTTACTCCGCATGACAGCCGATTCGCTGGACAAGCTGCCGGAAATTGGTGGAAGCTATCAGAAGAAAGATGATAAAAATAACCGATTTGCCATGGTTTTTGCGCCACAGTTGAAAAGCAGCTATGACCAGCTAAGGAATAAATACGGCAATCTGGTAGGATGGTCAGAAGAATTTTTACAGGTTGCGGTCAGCAATGTATTGACCGAGAAGCTGATGTATGGCGGCGGGAAAACGATGGATACAAATGTTTATTATGACCCGGCTTCCGGAAAAAATACGATGGCATATGTGAATACAACGATTGCCGACCAGCCTAAGTATAAAGATTTTCTGGACAATCATGAACTTGATACGACAGTAACCTGGGATGGTGGAAAAGATCAGTATGTATTTAATTACGCAGAAGGGAAGCAGACATTTTCTTACACGATAAATGCTGAGGGATATATCGGTATTGCGAAGACACAGCAGTTTGACCCGCAGTCTGCGAGCGGTTATACGTATGAATTGAAAAACGGAACACTCAGTGTTACCGGATATAAGGGTACAGAGACGGAGCTGAAGATTCCAGCAGCGGAAGCAGATGCATATCAGCAATATAGCGTAACGGCGATAAGCAGCCGTGCATTGACGGATAATAATAATTATCGGAAGCTGACAATTCCGGCAAGTGTTGTTTCCGTAGAGCCGGACGCATTTATAAGTGTGAATTATATGGAGATCGTTGTTGAAGCGGGGAATCCGAACTATATTGCGATTGATAATTTCCTGTATTCCGCAGATAAGACGACATTGATCGCAGCGCCTTCTGCCAGCGGCCATGTGTCATTGCCGGAGGGTACGGTTAGGCTTGGCAATTATGCTTTTGCCGGTTGTACAAGAGTATTAAGTATTATTATTCCGTCTACAGTGACCACGATTGGAACCACAGGCAACGCATATACTTTTGCATGGATGAGAGGATTGGAAACGATTCGCTTCAGCAATTATAATCCGTCATCGGTGATCATCATGGGGAATCATGTGCTGGAGGGAAGCAGCTTGAGAGAAGTGTATTATCCGGAGGGAACGACAGCAGCATATACCGCTGTTTTGCAGGCAAACGGCATATATCTGAATAGTGATGTCAAGGTGTATGAGTGGAAACCTACCTATAACACGATTGTAACGATGGACGGAACCGAGGTTCGGCATATCAATCCGGCGGATTCGACAAAGACCTATACATGGACGTCCAGCAACCCGGATGTTGTTATCGTGGAAGCCGACGGCAATCAGGGAAAATTAACTGCGGTTGGAAATGGTGAGGCGGTTATCACGGCGACGGCGGCCGACGGAACTTCCTATAAGTGGACGGTAAATGTTACATTGAGTGAAACGGTATATAAGACGGCATTTCCGGTTACCGGCGTGACTCTGGGTAAGAAGGACGGTAAGAAAGCGGATCAGGTTACCGTGAATACCATTTCTGTACCGAGAGGAACGCAGTTAAGCAGTGTTACAGTTAAAAATAAAAAGATTGCAACGGTGAAGCTTTCAAAGGATAAAATGGGTGTTGTTATCACCTCCGCAAAGAAGACGGGTAAGACGACGGTTACTGTTACCGATGCAAACGGTAAGACGGCGACGTTAAACGTAACCGTGAAGAAGGCACCGACAAAGAAGAACTTTAAACTTGCAAAGTCTTCTGTCACATTGAAGAAACAGCAGACCTATCAGATTGCGCTTAAGAAATCTGTTGCATGCCAGAAGATGACTTATACTTTGAGCAAAGCGGCAAAGAAGATTGTCAGTGTGGATAAGACAGGTCTTGTGACGGCAAAGAAAAAGGGAACTGCGAAGATAACGGTGAAGAGCTATAACGGCAGAACGGCAACACTTACCGTGAAAGTAAAATAGCAAGCAGACAATGCCTGTTTGCAAGAACACAGACAAACCCCGGAATTTATTTCGGGGTTTTGTCTGTTTAAGAATATCTTCTTATTAATAAAAAGAACAAATTACCGCCATATTGGGATTTTTTTCATCAATCTGTACAGACTAATAGGAAAATATCTGTTTGGAGGGTTTATATGAGAAATCCGATTGAAAACTTAAAAAGTACAGTGAAAAAGATTTTGGTGATTCTGCTGGGAACGTGTATTTATTCTGCGGGAGTCGGGTTGTTTTTGGACCCGAATGAGCTGGCGCCGGGAGGAGTGGTGGGACTTTCCGTAGTCTTGAGCCATTCTGTCGGGGGAGCTACGGGAAGCTGGTATTTTATCCTGAATATTCCCATAATTTTATTGGGCTGGTGGAAGTTTGGCGGGAAATTTATTATTTACAGCTTCTATGCCATTTCCCTTAATTCCATTTTTACCAATATGTTTTCTGTTTTTCCTATGGTTACGGATAATTTGCTGCTGGCTGCGATTGCCGGCAGTGTGCTGATGGGGACCGGAATCGGTCTGGTTTTGCGTATCGGCGCAACTACCGGAGGAATGGATATCGTGATAAGATTGATTCGGCGAAAGTTTCCCGCCATGAAGACCAGTACGCTTTTTATCGTGATCGATTTAATCATTGTGGCGATTTCCGGTTTCGTTTTCGGCGATTTTAATATTGCGATGTTTGCCTTTATCACGGTTGTGTTAAACGGCAGGGTTATGGATTACATTCTCTATGGCAGCGATGAGGCGGGCTTGATTTATATTGTGTCAGACGAATCGCAGCGCATTCTTTCCCGGATATTGAAGGAACTGGAAATCGGCGCCACGCTGCTGACCGGGAAAGGGGCCTACAGCAGTCAGGAAAAACAGATTATCATGTGTGTAATTAAAAGGCGGAGAATCCCCAGCTTAGAGGAAATTGTCAAGCAGGAGGATGCCCGCGCATTCATGATTGTCACCAGTGCCAGCGAGATATACGGCGAGGGATACAAAAACATATCGGCGGAGCAGCTATAATTCTTTTCCCGATGAGGAAGATATTTTGCATTTTTGTATCATAATGTGGTACAATAGGAACACTTGATAAAGGTGAGACTCAAAATGGGAAGTGCAGAATATGGAACAGCCGATATTAAATGGATTAACTGCATATAATACAGAAGGTTCTTATCCGTGGCATATGCCGGGGCATAAGCGGAGATTGGACACCATATTTCCAGAGCAGGTGGCAAATCCCTTTTCCATTGACGTGACGGAAGTAGGGGATTTAGATGAATTTCATCACCCTGCGGGAATTATCCGGGAAGCGTTTGACCGGGCGGCAGAGGTATACGGCTCCCGGCAAAGCTACTATCTGGTAAACGGTTCCACCTGCGGGATTCTCGCCGCCGTCTCGGCGGTATGCCGGCCGGGAGATACATTGATTATGGCAAGGAACTGCCACCAGTCGGTCTATCATGCAGTCCGGCTGCTAAGGCTGAAGCCGGTCTATATAATGCCGGAATGGAATGACAGGCTGGAAATGTTCGGCGGGATTTTGCCGGATAAGGTTAAGAAAGCCATAGCGGAGCATCCCGGTGCAAAAGCGGTTATTCTGGTGTCGCCTACCTATGAAGGGGTGGTCAGCGACGTGGAGCGGCTGGCAAAGCTTTGCCATAAGACCGATATACCGTTAATCGTCGACGAGGCCCATGGGGCACATTTTGAATATATGGCAAATGTAAATGAGACACTTTCCACCACGAACTATAAGAAAGTACCGGACCCGGCAATCCGTCTGGGGGCGGATATTGTTGTGGAGAGCCTGCACAAAACGCTACCGGCAATGACACAGTGCTCTATCCTCCACATGAGGGGCAATTTGGTGAGCCGAAAAAGGCTGGAGGAATTTCTGTCCGTCTACCAAAGTTCATCGCCGTCATACATTTTTATGGCGGCCACAGAGGCGTGTATTGAGAAAATGGATCATGAGCGGGACGGGCTGTTTATTCTCTACAAGCAGCTGCTAATGGAATACCGGAAGAAGTTTGAAGAGTTTACCTATATCCGTCTGATCGGTGAAGAAGATTTTAAGAAGCACGGCATTTACGGCTATGATGACGGGAAGCTCGTATTCTCCGTTAAGGGCTGCGGGCTACATACACAAGACGGCATTGAGCCGTTTACCGGGCCGATGCTCGGCGGGATTCTGGCAAATGAATACGGGCAGGCAGTGGAGCTGGCAGCGGGAAGCTATGTGATTGCCATGACGTCCGTGGCGGATTCCAAAGAGGCATTTGAAGCACTGTATCAGGCACTTCAAATCATTGACGGCCAGCTAATTGATTTGCCGGAAAATGCCGATATGTATAATGAAGAATGTCTTTATTATCATGTGCTTCCGGAACGGAAAATGAGCATTGCGGAGGCGTTGGACAATGATTACAGCGCAGTGCCTTTTCATGATGCGGCCGGACGCATAAGCGGAGATTATATTTCGATATTTCCGCCGGAGATACCCATAGCCGTGCCGGGAGAAGTGATTTCCAAAGACATGATAAAGGGCATTAAACAGGCGTTGTCGCAGGGCTTGCGAGTGAGGGGACTGGCGGCTGCGGATAACGGGGAGCATAAAATTACCGTAGTCCGGGAAAATAAATGGCTGTCCCGTAGAAAATGGTTTAACGAGAGATAGGGGAAGTTGCGTGGAAGGAATATTTATTACGATGGAGGGACCGGACGGTTCCGGAAAGACAACACAGATAAGTCTGCTCAAAAAATATTTGGAGGGCAGAGGATATGACATTGTCATTGCCAGAGAACCGGGAGGAACGGCAATCGGCGAGGCAATCCGGGAGATTATACTGAACAAGGAATATCAGGAAATGAGCCATATGACGGAGCTGTTTCTCTATGCCTCTGCCAGAGTGCAGCTGGTAAACCAGGTGATAAGACCGGCATTAGAGGAGGGGAAAGCCGTTATCTGCGACCGTTTTGTAGAGTCCTCGGCGGTATATCAGGGAATCGGAAGAGGTCTCGGTGTGGAAACCGTCTATGAAGTCAATAATTATGCTCTCGGTGATGTGAAACCGAAGCTGACGGTTTTTATGGACATCGAGGCGGAGGAAGGGATTAAGCGAAAGAGGCACCAGAGCGAGCTGGACAGAATGGAGATGGAGGATATGAGTTTTCATCACAGAGTAGTCGAGGGTTACCGGCAGCTGTCAATGCTCTATCCGGACCGCATTTTTCCAGTAGATGCCACGTTGCCAATTGAGGAGATACATAGTATCATTGTAAAAGAGGTTGAAAAGCGTTTTTTTAAATAGAAAGAGGAGAGATAGATATGGAAACGGATATGAGAGTCAATCAGGTAATGGGGAAGGCTCCCGTGGAAATGCAGACACAGACACCAAAAGGAGACGACAGCTTCAAATTTACACTGGTGAGCCATATTGAAAATAATGAATTGCAGGAAAAGCTTTCCAACCTGATGAAAGATATTGAGGAACAGGGAAGCAAGATTGCAAAGCATATGGATATCCGGGATATGAAGCGGTACCGGAATCTGGTCAAAGAATTTATGAATGAGGTGACGGCGAATTCGCATTCCTTTTCCAGAGAGAATTTTTTGGATAGGCGGGGTCGGCACAGGGTATACGGAATCATCAAAGAGGTGGATAAATCTCTGGACGACCTGGCACAGGAGCTGTTGAAAGATGAGAAGGATAATCTGGCAATTCTCAATAAGATAGACGATATTAGAGGAATGCTGCTGGATATATCAACATGATGTACAACAGAGAAGGAGAAACAGTATGGCAAATTTCGGTGATATTATCGGACATGAAGATATCGTAAAGCATTTTAAGAGCAGTATTGAGATGGAAAAGGTATCTCATGCTTATATTTTAAACGGTGAAAAAGGTGTCGGCAAGAAAACGCTTGCGTCGGTTGTGGCCAAATCCTTACAGTGTGAGAGCGGTGAGCCAGACCCCTGCGGCAAGTGCAAATCCTGCCTGCAGGCCGAATCCGGAAACCAGCCGGATATTATCTGGGTGGAGCATGAGAAGCCGGGTGTGATTTCCGTAGAGGAGATTCGCACACAGATTATCAGCGATATCAGTTTAAAACCGTATAGCAGCAGATATAAGATATATATTGTTCCCGATGCACAGATGATGAATCCTCAGGCACAGAACGCTCTGTTGAAGACGTTGGAGGAGCCGCCGGAATATGCGGTTATCATGCTGCTCACGAACAATGTGGACAAATTTTTACCGACAATATTAAGCCGGTGTATCGTATTGAATTTCAAGCCCGTTGAACCGCTGCAGATGATAGAATATCTGGAAACCATTGTGGGTGTTGACCACGATAAGGCAAGATTTTGTACGGATTTTGCCCAGGGTAATCTCGGCAAGGCGGTAAGGCTTGCCATTTCGCAGGATTACAGCGAGCTCAAGGAGGACAGTGTACGGCTGCTGCGCAGGATTACGGATATGGAGACGGACGAGATTATTCAGGCCGTGAAAAATATGGGTAAATATAAACTTGAGATTTCCGATTATATTGATATCATGACCATGTGGTTTCGGGATATTTTAATGGTGAAAATATCAAATTCACCGAACAAGGTTATCTTTAAAGGTGAATTTTCAATAATGAAAAAACAGGCATCACATACCTCCTATGAGGGAATTGAAAAAATTCTGGAAGCTCTGGATAAGCTGAAGGTGCGTTTGGAGGCAAATGTAGACTTTGATACTGCCATGGAGTTGATGCTGTTGACAATAAAGGAGAATATAGGATGATAGAAGTAATAGGTGTTCGATTTCGGCCCAACGGCAAGATATATTTTTTTGCACCGGGGAATATTGAGTTAGAGGTTGGCGATGCGGTAATTGTGGAGACTGCCAGAGGTGTGGAGTACGGTAAGGTGGTTCTCGGAAGAAGAGAGGTAGCGGAGAGTGATATTGTTTCCACGCTGAAACCGATTATCCGTAAGGCAACTGCGGAGGACGACAAGCAGCATGAGGCAAACCGGGCAAAACGTCAGGAGGCATTTGATATATGCTTAGAAAAGATTGCCAAGCATGGGCTGGAAATGAAACTGATTGATGCGGAGTATACATTTGATAACAATAAAGTTTTATTTTATTTCACCGCCGACGGGAGAATTGATTTTCGCGAGCTGGTAAAAGATTTGGCCTCCGTGTTCCGGACGAGGATAGAGCTTCGTCAGATTGGCGTCCGTGATGAGACCAAAATATTAGGGGGAATCGGGATTTGTGGCAGAGAGTTATGCTGTAACCAGCATTTATCGGATTTTGCGCCAGTGTCGATTAAGATGGCAAAAGAGCAGAATCTGTCGCTTAATCCGGCAAAGATTTCCGGTGTGTGCGGGCGGTTAATGTGCTGCCTCAAAAACGAACAGGAGACATATGAGTACTTAAACGACAGACTGCCGAGCGTCGGAGATTTTGTCAGGACGGTTGACGGACTGAAAGGTGAGGTTAACAGTGTAAGCGTACTGCGCCAGAAGGTCAAAGTGATTGTGGAATTGGAAAACGGTGACCGGGAAATCAGGGAGTACAAGACAGATGAGCTGAAGTTTAAGCCAAAGCGGCGGCGCAACGATGAAAAGGTGGACAAGGAGCTGAAGGAATTGGAGGCGTTAGAGCGCAAGGAAGGCGGTTCTAAGATTGACTAGTACAGCGAAAATTAAGTTTTGGATAGTTTGACGCAGCATGATTGTTTCATATGCAAGGCGGAGGAATGAGGCGTAGCGGTGGCTACGTCGATTGACGACAACGCAGCAGATGAACAATCAGGCAAGTCAAACTGCCAATTACTTAATATTCGCTGTACTAGGACATCAGATGTTGAGGATATAGGGACGATGGCAATATTAGAAGATGAACGGATAGATGATTTGCAGTGTAAGGGATATCAGCTGATTCAAAAACCGAAGGGCTTCTGTTTTGGCGTGGATGCCGTGCTGCTGTCGGATTTTGTGAAGGTGAAAAAAGGGCAGCAGGTTTTGGACCTTTGTACGGGAAGTGGCGTGATTCCCATTTTGCTGGCGGCCAAGACGCAGGGAGCGGGATTTACCGGTCTTGAGCTTCAGGCGGATTATGCGGATATGGCAGACAGAAGCGTTAAGCTGAATCATTTAGAGGATAAAATCAAGATTATTTGTGGAGATGTAAGAGAGGTAAAGAAGCTGTTTTCACCGGCTTCTTTTCCTGTTGTTACGGTGAATCCCCCTTATATGACGGAGCATCACGGACTCACCAATCTCTATGAGCCGAAGACGATTGCCCGCCATGAAGTGGCGCTGAGCTTAGAAGATGTCGTTGCCGCGGCAGGGCATGTACTGGCAGAGTCCGGCAATTTTTTTATGATACATAAACCCTTCCGGCTGGTTGAGATTTTTCAGTGCATGAGGGAATACCATATTGAGCCAAAGCGTATGCGCCTGATTCACCCGTATGTGGATAAGGAGCCTACCATGGTGATGATAGCCGGAACCAAAGGCGGAAAGCAGCGGATAACAGTAGAACCGCCGTTAGTCATTTACAGGGAGCAGGGAGTCTACAGCGATGAGATTTTCCGGATTTACGGAAAAAGATATTTGTAGCGGGACGATTGCCGGCTGACGTTTAGGCGGCAGAAACAGAGGAGGGCAGCTATGGCGGGAATGTTATATATTTGTGCAACCCCGATTGGTAATTTGGAGGATATTACGCTGCGGGTGCTGCGTATTTTGAAAGAGGTGGATTTGATTGCCGCCGAGGATACGAGAAACAGTATCCGGCTGTTAAACCATTTTCAGATAAAGACACCGATGACCAGTTATCATGAATATAATCGATATGATAAGGCGGTAAAGCTGGTGCAGAAAATGCAGCAGGGAGCGAATGTGGCGTTGATTACCGATGCGGGAACGCCTGCGATTTCCGATCCGGGAGAGGAGCTGGTCAGGCAGTGTCTGGAGGCGGGAATTGAGGTGACATCTGCGCCGGGGCCTTCGGCATTTGTGACGGCACTGACGATTTCCGGAAAAGTTGCCGGCAGATTTTGTTTTGAAGCATTTCTTCCGCATGACCGGAAAGAGCGCAGGCAGGTGCTTGAAGAGCTGAAAAGGGAAACCCGCACGATTTTACTCTATGAGGCACCGCATAAATTAAAAAAGACATTGCAGGATTTATATGATGCACTGGGAGACCGTCCGGTTTCTCTATGTCGGGAGCTGACCAAAAAGCATGAGACCAATTTCCGCACTACACTGGAAGGAGCAATCCGCTATTATGAAACGGAGGAGCCGAGAGGGGAATATGTTCTGGTTATCGAGGGTGCTAAGAGGAGGGAAGTCAGGGAGCGGGAGCTTCAGGACGTTTTGGCGATGAGTATTCCTGAGCATGTGGCGCTTTATGAGAATCAGGGCATGGACAGAAAAGACGCCATGAAGCAGGTGGCAAAGGACAGGGGAGTCGGAAAGAGAGAGATTTATCAGGCATTACTTGAGGATAAGCAATAAAAACGGCAACGGCGCATGGTTGTTTGATATTCCATGCGCCGTTTTTGTACGGAAATAGTGTTATGTCCTGTCTAAAGGTCCTCCAGCAATTTTTCCAACTCCGTAATCTCTGTTTTCTGTTTTTCCAGGAAAATCTGGATGTCAGAAAGAAATTCCTGGTCTGATGCCGTATAGGGACGGCGTAAACTGTCCTGCAGCAGATAGTCTAAGGATACGTTTAATGTATTGGAAAGTTCAACAAGGAAATCCACACTGGGGTGAGCATTCCCCTTTTCCACATTGCCGACGTGCTGCTGGGAGAAATTCAGTTCCCGGGCAACCTCTGTCTGGGAAACCTTTTTCTTGCTTCTTGTCTCGCGAATCCGCCCTCCTAATTTAATGTAATTCATACCTAACCTCCTAACTACTGACACAAATTATCGTCTGGCGTGCCTACAGCTCTATTTTATCAAAGTATAACAGACTATAGATGAAACTGGCAAGAGTAAATGCTATTTTAATAAAAGTAAGTGATATTTGTACCAGATTTCGTTCCAAATAACATGGAAAGAAAAAATCCTGTCCTTTGACGAGGGAAAGAATGAATTTTTTGTAAATTCCGACAACACTTATTGACTTTGAAAATCAATCATGTTAAGTTAAGGACAATAACATGATGTTTTGCTCTTATTTGTGCATTTAGAAAGGAGAGGATGTCGATGAAGGAAACGGGTATTGTTAGAAATTTGGATAACTTGGGAAGGGTAACTCTGCCAATTGAGCTGCGGAGGACATTGAACATTGATATCAAGGACCCGGTTGAGATTTTTGTTGAAGAGGACAGCATAGTATTGAAGAAATACGAGCCGGCAGATATTTTTACCGGCAGTAAAAATGATTTGATTGAGTACAAAGGGAAAATGGTCAGCAAAAAATCAATTACCGAAATGGCGAAAAAAGCAGGTCTTAAGGTGATATCCTGACATTTCTGCTCTTGACATTAAACCGTGGGAATTATATACTTAACAGTGGTTTAGTTTTGATACTTGGCGCACATAAGCGCTACAAAAAAATACAGGAGGATGTTAAACAATGGCAACAAAGGCAAATTACAAACTTGATGAGATTGGTGCCGGAAAAGTAGGATTTCCGAAAACAGGCGAAGCGGTTACCAATACTCGTGCGATTATTGAAGCAGCATTTTACGGCAACAACGTAGTTAAGGTCAATACGTTAAAGGAGGCCTACAATCTTGCTAAAAATTCACCGGGAACAATCGTAACGGATATGCCGGTATATCGTGGAGAGGAATTTGGTTTAGATGCAGATGCGAAGGTTCTTTTATTCAATGACGGTGCGGTGACCGGACGTTATGCAGCAGCCCGCCGGATTAAGGGAGAGCCAGGTGTAGACGCAGGTAAGCTGGATAAGGTCGTTATGGACGCAATCTATAAGACACGCTGGGAGACACTTTATCATGCAACCTGTTTTGTCGGTCTTGACCCGGAATTTATGGTAAAGGCTCATTTGCTGATTCCGGAAGGCGAAGAGAATTTACTGTACAACTGGATGCTGAATTTCCAGTATATGTCAGATGATTATGTAAAGATGTACAAAAACTCCAAAATAATCGGCGACGGCAAAGAGGCAGATATCTATATTTTCTCTGACCCGCAGTGGACACCGACCGAGAGTCCGGACGTTGACTACAGCTGCTTAAGTGATCCGTTGACATTATGCTATTTTGATACCAACCAGAACTGCGCAGCGATTTTGGGTATGAAATATTTTGGTGAGCACAAGAAGGGTACATTGACAATGGCTTGGGCACTTGCAAACCGTAATGGTTATGCTTCCTGCCATGGTGGACAGAAGGAGTACTCTCTGGACGGCGGTAAGAAATTCGTTGCTTCCGTATATGGTCTGTCAGGCTCTGGTAAGTCTACGCTTACCCATGCTAAGCATTCCGGCAAGTATGACGCATTTGGCGGTATCAAGGTATTACATGATGATGCATTTATCATCAATACAGATACCTGCGCTTCTATCGCATTAGAGCCGACTTATTTTGATAAGACAGCGGATTATCCTACAGGCTGTCCGGACAACCAGTATCTGTTGACGGTTCAGAACTGCTCGGCAACAATGGACGAGGACGGCAAGATTCAGCTGGTGACAGAAGATATCCGTAACGGTAACGGTCGTGCAATCAAATCCAAATTATGGTCGCCAAACCGTGTAGATAAGATTGACGCTCCGGTTAATGCGATCTTCTGGATCATGAAGGACCCAAGCATTCCGCCGGTAGTGAAATTAAAGGGTGCTGCTTTAGCTTCCGTTATGGGTGCTACCCTTGCAACAAAGACTTCTACTGCAGAGCGTGTGGCAGCCGGTACAGATATGAATGCACTTCGTATCGTTCCTTATGCTAATCCGTTTAGAACTTATCCGCTGGTGAATGACTATGAGAAGTTCAAGAAGTTAGTAGAGGAGAAGAACGTAGACTGCTATATCGTTAATACTGGTGATTTCATGGGAACAAAGTGCCAGCCGGCAGATACATTAGGTATTCTGGAGTCTATTGTTGAGGGCAAGGCTAAGTTTGAGAAGTGGGGTAATTTTGACGATATCGAGATTATGTATGACTGGGAAGGAAAGACAGCAGACTTCAAGCCGAACTTAGAAGACCCTGAGTACAAGGCAGCATTGAAGAGCGCTATGCAGAATCGTGTGGACGCTGTTGAAGGCTTCGCTACGAAGAAGGAGGGCTATGACAAGCTTCCAGATGAGGCACTTGAGGCACTTAAGAAATTGGTAAATGCTTTATAGTCTTAGGACAGATAAAGAATGTGAATGACAAAAGACCGCTGCGTTTGCAGTGGTCTTTTTGTGTATGATGATTGAAAAAAATTGTCCGTTATCATTTGTGCCGCTTCTCAATTCTGCATCTGTATCTGCTGGCCGGTGATCAGCGGATATGCGACAAGATTACTGCCCTCTAAATCTTCTTTATACATATCCACACCTGTAATCTGGCTGTTCTCGTAAGTCGTGTAATAGTAGATTCCCTTGTCGGTATTACAGCAGGAACTGTAAATGGTGATTTCATATTGTCCGTTACCCATATGGACACAGCCCCGTTGTTGTGCGACGGAGCCTAAAATATGAAAAAACTGACTGATACTCTCCGATTCAGAGTCACCGGAAACGGAATTCAGTTTGGTAAATGCCGCCTTGACAAAACGGGAGGCGGAAGATAAATCTCCCGGCAGTCCCATGGCGCCCATTCCCCGGCTGTAGGGTGTCAGATGAAGCTTTTCACTAAATTGGTTGGTCGGAGCTTCGGCTGACAGGCCAAGATAATTGCTCAGGTTAAACATCTGCATATCGAAGCAGGGGTTATTGGTCAATACGCCTACCGGATTATCATAAACCTTCAGTCCGTCTTTTGTGCATTCTACGGTAATCGACTCTTCGCTGTCAGAAATGATCCAGTGGAGGTCGGAGAGAGGAAGTTCATCGCTGAAATTGATTTTGACCAGATTAATCTGCGCTAACCGCTCTCTGGCTTGTGTAATGTCGGCACATTGTCCCAAAATCCATGGGATAAACTCAAAAGGAGAAATATTGTCGGCGTCCTTTACTTCCGGTTTGTAATCTGCGTTTCCCGGAAAATTAAGACCGGCCATGCTTAAGCCTTTCTCGTTGGTTGCCTCATAGTAAAGAGGATAATCATTTACAATAAATGCCATGCCAATCATGGCGTGGTGCTGCGTCAAATCTCCTGCCCTGCGAAAATGGAAGGGAAAATTTCTAGGCGTTATCGTCACCGTTTCGTTATATGAGTATTCATAGTCGAGGCTGCGCCCAAAATAGTGGTCTTTTGTTTTGTAAGTTACAGCTGTACACATATTTTTCACCCCTTAAAATTTGTATGATATTAATATTTACGCATTAGGATAACTTTATTCCCGCGAGCAATGAGCCAAGTGCCGTGCTTGCACGAGCATTTGGCGAATGCCGCGAGGGTCAATACCCCGCTGCTTGCAGCGGGGTTATTGACTCTTCATATTATCACACATTCAGTGAAAATTTTCAACGTTGTACCAGCATAAATTTGCGCAGGGTGGCAAAGTCGGACGGACCGATGTCGAGCAGCCGCTGATGGAAGCCCTTTTCCGTGTAGTTTTCCATTTCCTGATTTTTATAAAGCTGTTTTAAATCCATAATTTCCAGATAGCCGATAAAGTAGCTCAGATAGTTGGCCGGTGCTTCGACGACGTAGGAATAGAGATTTTCTGCATAGTAGCTGTTAAAACCATTATCCTCAAAAAATTTCCGTACATCTTGCAGAGTCCAGCCTTCATAGTTGACGCCTAAGTCGATACGGGAGGAGAGAGCGAGGTTAATTATCGTTTCCGCTTGATAGAGGCGGCATAAAGCATCGCCTTCAAGGGGATAATCCAAAAATTCAAAAGAATTTATTTCCACGTAGGTGGCCCAGCCCTCCACGTAGCCGGGGTAGTTGAGGACCTGGCGGATGCGGGAGGGTTTTGTGTCATTGAAATAGACGGTCTGATACAGATGTCCGGGAAAACCTTCATGGGCAAGTGTGGTAAACAGATTGCCATTTTCTTCATTGGTATAAAGGGGATTGATATAGATCGTATTATTTTGGTAATCGTCGATAGCGGGAATCATGTAAAATGCCGGACTTAAGGTGGAGGCCAGACTGTCAGACACCGTTTTGACGCGGTAGGACGGCGTGTCGGAGAGCACGGGATAGTCCTCGCGAATCATCAGGGAGAGTGCTTCCAATATGGCTTCCGGTGTTTGATAGTAGGACTGCATAGGATTTTCGCAGTAATAGAAATAGGTTTTCTGATTGGTCAGGGCAATATTTAATACGTCACCTAAGGCGGAGGCGAGGGACTGCTCGGTCATGGATATCAGCTCCGGAACCGTCCGCGAAGAACCCGTGGAGCTTTGCACCAGAAGGGCATAGTAGGAGGCGCCGTCCGGCAGGGAGCAGACACCGTAGGAAACTGAGGGGTCCAAAACGGAGGCTGCGGCTGTCCTGTCGGAGGCTGCCGCAGAGGCAGCTGAGGAGCGGTTTTCTATATATTCATACAGCTTTTGATAAGAGGGGACAATGTACTTTGCTACATAGTCCGCATTTTTTTCGCAGTACTGCTTCTTTTTTTTGTAGGACATATTGGCAATGCCGGCAATGCGCTCGTTAAAGGTATCGATAAAACTGTTATCACCATTTTCAAAGCCTTTAAGCATAGTTTCCATTTTGTCTTTTGCTGCCAAAAGCAGAAAATCCGGCGTGGTGAGTCCCAGTTCATTTCGCCTTTCCTCGTAGGAAATGGTATCCTGAAAATAATCGGGAACCTGTTTAAGCAGACAGAGATAGGTCTTAATGTCCGTCTCCGTCCGCAGCGGGTACTCGCCTAGCGTGATGGGGAGGTTTGCCTGTACGCCGTTCGAGCTTCCGAGCAAATCCTCGTAATAGGGATAATCGGCAATTGCCTTGCTAAGAGACAGATTATTTTGCAATAGGGAACAGGTAATCCGGTCGGCTTCGTCGAGGGAGGTATCGGGGAAGCGGGACAGAGAAGCGGACATTAATTCAAGAATACTCCGGTTTTTTTCTGTGGCAGACGATTTGGAGTAGTCAGCATAAGAAAAGGAAGTTAACCGTGGCTCCAAAGTAGGAATATTACAGGCCGCAGGATTTTTCAGCGTATAGGCTGTAGTAACCGAGTCCGTGGTTGTCTCATAACAGAACAATGCGTCGGTAAAATCCTCAAAGGATTGGGCATTCTCTATTTTTTGCAGCAGGCCGGTGCGGTAGCCTGTACTGCTATCGGCTGGAGAAAGGAAATGGCTGCTTAAGGCAAATGCAATGCCGATGAGCAAAAAGGCTAAAGGAATGAAAGCTTTATATTCGGCACGGCAGGTATTTTTTTTCGGCTGGGGGCTGTCAGGCGATAAGGCGGTACGATGAAAAAAGAATGGAAGCTGCATAGATGGAGGAACTCCGGTTATTGTCCTTTTAATATATGTTTGCGGTACAGGGAATATTACTTTCACATTTTTACACAGATAATTATTTACTTTTTCGTGCAAATTTTATATGATATGGTAAACACTAGGAGATAAGCCGGGTGGAGATTTTGTTGATAGGAGGAATCAGATTATGGGTTTTTCAAAGGATTTTATCTGGGGAGCAGCTTCGGCGGCATATCAGGTTGAGGGGGCATACGATGAGGACGGCAGAGGATTAAGTATTTGGGATGTCTATTCCGGATATCACGGAAATACCCGTTATAACGAGGACGGGAAAGTGGCTTGTGACCATTATCACAGAGTGGACGAGGACGTGAAGCTGATGAAGGAGCTGGGGCTTAAAGCGTACCGTTTCTCTATCAGCTGGACAAGGATAATTCCGGAAGGCGTCGGCAAGGTAAATGAAAAGGGACTTAAATTTTATTCTGATTTGGTGGACAAGCTGCTGGCTGCCGGAATTGAACCGATTGCAACGTTATATCACTGGGATTATCCGTATGAGCTGCACAAAAAGGGTGCGTGGTTAAATGATGAGTCTTCCGAGTGGTTTCTGGCATATACCAAGGTGGTTGTTGATGCCCTTTCCGACAGGGTGCAGTACTGGGTGACGATAAACGAGCCGCAGTGTGTAATCGGTAGCGGCTACTGGTTCGGAAACCATGCGCCGTTTGCGCATGCGCAGAGCGGAGATTTACTGAAAATGGGACATAACGTATTGCTGTCCCACGGTAAGGCGGCACATTATATCCGGCAGAACGCTAAGAAAAAGCCGCTTATCGGCTTTACGCCTATCGGGCCGTCCTATATACCGAAGGACGACAGCCGGGAGGCAGTCGAGGAGGCGAGGAGAAAAACGTTTTCTACGGCGGGAGAGGCATTTTCGTTTAGCCTGAGCTATTGGTCAGACCCGGTATTCTTAGGGTGTTATCCGCAGGAGTTATATGACGATTTTGGGGATTTGGTGCCGGAGTTTACGGAGGAGGAGTGGAAGCTGGTAACGGAGCCGTTAGACTATTACGGAACCAATATTTATTATTCCCAGGCTGACAAAGTGGCGGAGGGATATCCGGAGAATCGTTATCAGGGAAGAGCCGAGACACATATTGGCTGGGTGATGTCACCGGAGGTGATGTACTGGTCGGCAAAATTCCTGTATGAGCGATATGGCAAGCCGATTTTTATTACGGAAAATGGAATGTCCGAGCATGACTGGGTATGTCTGGACGGAAAGGTGCATGACACTTACCGGATTGACTATACACATCGCTATCTGAAAGAGTTTATGCGGGCAGGAGAAGAAGGAGTTCCTCTGATGGGATATCTTCATTGGTCGCTGTTGGACAATTTTGAATGGGCGGAGGGATATAATCAGCGGTTTGGTCTGGTGTATGTGGACTATGCCACCCAGCAGAGGATTGTCAAGGATTCCGGCTACTGGTTTAGAGACGTTATTGACTGCAATGGGGATAATCTATAATCGAAGTAAAATATGAGTAGAGAAAATATTTATAGCGGCCGAATAATTATTCGTACGATTATGGAGATAACGGAGCAATCAAAAAACGGCGATAAAAATGGCGATAAAAAACGGCGATAAAAAAATCGGCGATAAAAAAGAATTCTATGTTGATTTTTTGTATGATTTTGAATATAATGCTTATTAACAGAACCCAACACGCCTCTCAACGATGCGGACCACGTTGGGTCTTTTAATTTAAGGAGAATATTGTATGGGAGAATTAAAGGCACATCAGCCTCCTATGACAATTGATGAACAAGTAGAAAATTTGAAAAGTATTGGATTGATTGTCGGTGATGAGGAATACGCAAAGAAAATACTGAATGATATTTCGTATTTTAGGCTGATTAAGGCATATAGCCTTAACTTAAAGCCCAAGAATGGAAATTATAATGGGCAGACAACTTTTAAGCAGATTGTTGATTTGTATTTGTTTAATGCGAATTTTAGGCAAATAATATTTCCTCAAATTGAGAAAATTGAAATTAATGTCAGGTGCAGAATTGCAAATTATTTTGCCGAGCAGTATGGTGTTTTGGGATATTTGGATGCGGATTATTTTGTAGATGCACATTATCATAAGGAATTTTTAGATGATATTGAGGAGGAGGTTAGCAGAAATTCAAAAGCTCCTTTTGTACGAAATTTCAAAGAAAATTATGAAGGTGGAAATTTACCGATTTATGCATTAGTAGAAGTATTTAGTTTTGGAACTTTATCAAAGTTTTACAAAAATATGCTAAATAAGGACAAAAAAGCTATAGCGAAGATGTTTGGTGTGGGATATACCTATATAGAAAGCTGGCTGGAAAGTATTTCATACGTTAGAAACATATGTGCCCATTATGGACGTTTATATAATGCGAAATTGTCTAAAACACCGATGCTGTATAAAGAATATACACAAAAAGGTATAGGAAATAATCGGATTTATGGGGTACTTTTGTGTATGAAGCATTTACTTAAGAATGATGTTCATTGGAATTTATTTGT
>JAMPAW010000051.1 GCA_023666975.1 Clostridium sp. | reverse complement strand
AAGCCGTAGGTTACGAGCAGAGGCAGAGACATTCTGGTTTCGGACAATTCGCAAACAGAAAAACCAAGCAGATATTTCTCATGGCAGGCAGATGAACATGACGAGCCAGAACACAGAAATATATTTTTCAGGATCATGGCGATAAAAAATATTAAGCGATTGCCCTATATTTTGTTGGGAGAAAATGGCTGGAAATAATCCACTATACGGACTCCTCTAGCGAAAAATTATCTGTACATCATACCGCTCACACTTTACCGCAATCCATGGGTAGGACACCAGATTATCCGCCAGTGTGGTGTCCTCTACGGCAGTCAGCTCCGTATCGACAAAAATTGCATTCTGGGTCAGGTACAGCTCGGTCAGAAGTACATTCAAATCCGTGCGGTCCTGTGCTCCATAGCCGACCACAATATAGAGATAATCTCTGGTGCGGTAGGTCAGTTTAAACGGTTCTTTTCTCTTTTCCTGAATCAAATCCACCAGTGCATCGGGCAGCTTGCTCTCGTCGCAGACGGTATAGTCCAAATCCTTAATCTTTTCCTCATCTGTCTCCTCAATCCGGCAGCCCGCCAGCACTGACAAGAGAAAAATGCCAAACATTGCAAGTAAAAATATGTATTTACGGCGTTTCATAAAAATACCCTGTCCTCTTTTACTTACAGTATATTCACAAAAAAAAAATACAGACTTATCAAAAATGATAAGCCTGTATTCTCTATTATTTAAATTGGTGGGAGCCAAGCTGATATCTGGCTTTTGCAATATACCTTGAAAAGAACAAATAGCTCTTCATCTGTTTTTTCTTCCCGCGTACCGTAATGGTGGTCGAGCCTTCTAAGACTTCCTTTGCCGCTTTCCTGCAGGATTTCATTTCCTGCTTGAATTTACCTTTTCTGTTCTGCTTGTCGTACAGCTTTAATGCTCTGCTGAAGCTGCCGTTCCGTACCGGTGAAAACTGCCCTCTCTGGTAGATGACCTCCTTTACACTGTCCGGAAAAGATTTACTTCTCACACGATTCATTACCACAATGCCGACAGCCTTCTGCCCGGCATAGGATTCTCCTCTTGCCTCGCAATAGATAATGCTGCTCATATAACGAAGTTCACTCTCTGTATATTCTTCTTTCGTAGTAGCTTTGGTTGTAGCAGCTGCTTCACAAGATACATTCATCATCAGGCACAATGCAAATCCAGCTACAATTACGGTTACTAGCTTTTTCAAATTCATAACAATAACATCTTCGGATAAGGTTTTACCATATCCTACTCCCTTTCTTAATTGTTTTGTAACAATTTTGTAACATTATTGCATAATTTTTTCGTTATGTCAACGGATATTTTGCTTTTATAGACTGACAATATCTAACATAATCGTTAATTTTACACTATCCTTCGTCGGAATAAAATGTTTTTAACATAATTATATCCAACTTTTTACACAAATGTTACAATATGTCATAATTTTTTTACAAAAAAGCAATTTACCACAAAATATTTTATAGTAAAAATTTTTTCTTCCCGCTTTTTCAATTTATGTCCCAATCTTTTTCACGGAAATGCCAAATATACCGTTTCTCTACTTGAAATACACAGGAAAAAAAGATAAAATGAAATCAGCCGTTAAAAAGTATATTATCATTAAGGAGGGTTACTATGACTTTTGAACACCAGGCAATAACCATTAATTCAAGGTATAACAACAACGTCAAGATTACTGTTATTCCGGGACACTTCGCAACAAACCATTCCCACATCACCCATTACATTGACATGACGGTACTGAAATCCCGTCAGAGCATGGCATATGCGGCCGCCAAATCCATTGCCAGTGAATATGTGGGAAACACGGTAATCGATACGATTATCTGTATGGACGGTACGGAGGTAATCGGCTCTTATCTGGCAGAAGGTCTTTCCAATTTCGGCATTATGTCTATGAACCAGCACAAAGCCATTTATGTGGTGACACCTGAGTTCAATTCTGTCGGCCAGATGATTTTCCGGGATAACCTGCAGCCGATGATAAAGGGAAAACATGTATTACTTCTTTTGGCTTCCGCTACCACGGGCCGCACGGTAGAGCGCAGTTTGGAATGTCTGTCCTACTACGGGGGCATTGTTGCCGGTATTTCTGCAATTTTCTCTGCAAACAAAGAAATTGCCGGTCAGCAGATTCATACTTTATTTAAGATAGAAGATATTCCGGAATATAAGACTTATCCACACAACCAGTGCCCATACTGTCAGGCGGGCCAGAAAATCGAAGCAATCGTAAACAGCTACGGCTATTCAAAGCTCTGATTTTGCATGCGGCAGCATAAGATAATGTAAGCAGGCAATCATTTTGCACAAAGAACGAGGGGGAAAAATGGACGATTTTAATGAAATAAATTTTGCGGATACCAAGGAAGACACGGACAAAAAATGTCCTCAATGCGGCGGTGTTATGGATTATAACCCGGCCACGGGCAGTCTGAAGTGCCCGTATTGTGACTATGAAGAAGCAATCAAACAGGAGGAGCAGGCACCGGAGAGAGCACAGGAACTGGATTTCTACGAGGCCGAGCATACCGCTAACAAGGACTGGGGAGTAGACACCAAAACGGTTATTTGTAAAGCATGTGGTGCGGAATCCATTTATGATGCGCTGCAAACCTCTGCGGTATGCCCTTTTTGCGGCTCTAATCAGGTTATGGACGCCAACGAAGAGGACACGATTGCCCCCGGCGGCGTAGTTCCGTTCTCCATCAGTGACAAGCAGGCATCGGAGCTGTTTCACAAATGGATTAAGAGGAAATGGTTCTGTCCCAAGCTTGCCAAGGACAGCGCAAAACCGAAGCGCTTTAAGGGAATCTATCTGCCCTACTGGACTTTCGACTCACAAACTTTTTCTTCCTATCGGGGAGAATATGGTATCGACCACAGGAGAAAGGACTGCAACGGCAATACCCACACGGAAACAGAATGGCATCACACCTCCGGCACCTACCGGGAATTTATTGACGACGAACTGGTGCTTGCCTCCAAGAACCACGATATGTCTATACTGCGCAGAATCGAACCTTTTGACACAGCAAACAACAAGACGTACAAACCTGAATATATTGCGGGATTTGTAGCGGAACGCTATTCCGTCGGATTAAAAGATGCGTGGGGAAAGGCGATGAAATCCATTAAGTCCAAATTGGAACGGCATGTCTCCGACCAAATCGAACGGGATCACCATGCCGACCGCACACGTAATATCAACCTGTCCACACAATTTAATGATATCACTTACAAATATCTTCTTTTGCCGATATGGATATCGAATTTTAAATACAACGATACGGTATATCAGTTTATGGTGAACGGACAGACCGGCAAGGTTGCAGGCAGAACACCGGTTTCCGTGCCGAAGATCGTCATTACCGTTATTGCCGTTATTGCGATTATCGCTCTGCTCTACTATTTAGGTGTTTGGAGCTGAAACGGCTGTGGAGGGGAATACAATGTATAATTTAACTCTGATTACTACACTGGTTATCATTTTACTGCCTATTGTGCTGATCGTTGCCACAGTCATCTATCTGCGCCGGAAAACAAGAGAACTTTCCCGGTCGCTTTTCGGCACCGAGGACATTACAAAGGCCGCCGAGCAAATGCGGCAGGACTATGCCACAACGCCCAAATCCGTATCGGCGATGACGAGCCTTTTGTTGCCGAAAATTGTATCGGACTTTCCGGATTTTCAGTATGACGAGATGAAAGAGCGGGCAAACAACGTGCTAACCGGCTATCTACAGGCGGTGACTGCCGCTAACGCTTCGTTGATGAAAGACGGCAACACGGAGCTTAAGCAGCAGCTGGCAGACCATATTCAGATGCGTTCCGTACAGGACACACGTGAACATTTTGACAATGTCCACATACATCAGACGGCAATCAATCAATACCGCAAAACCAGCGGAAGATGTATCATTACCTTTCAGTCCTCGTTGGAATGTATTCACTACATTACCAACGCAGAGCAGAATGTTATTGAAGGCACAAAAGCTTACAAATACCAGACGAAATACAATACGGACCTGATCTATATTCAGGACCGCAGCCTGGTCGAAAACGAGCTGGACAATGCCCTTGGCATCAACTGCCCCAACTGCGGTGCTCCGCTTTCGTCATTAGGCGCCAAGGTTTGTGAATACTGTGGCTCTCCGGTAATCGAGATTAACATACACGCCTGGTCCTTCAGCAATATTGAAGAAGTGAATTAGTGTCAATGCTTTTTTCCAATCATCATCAGCGGAATCAGCACCACGACACCGACGAGCACAATCGTGCCGCCCGGCTTCAAATTGAAATAGTACGACAGAAAAAGACCTGCCACAGTAAACAGCAGGGCAAACAGCACAGAATAAATCACCGTCTTCTTGTAGCTGTTTGCCAGCTGCATGGCACAGGCAACCGGAATCACCATTAACGACGACACGATGAGCGCCCCGACACTTCTTGCTGCTACCGACACGGTAATCGCTGTCAGAATCGTAATCACAAAATTAATTTTCCTGACGGGAAGCCCTGCGAGTACAGCACCCTGCTCATCAAAGGTAATAAACATTAATTCCTTGTATAACAGTATAAATGTTACTACTACGATAACGGTAACCACTGCGACCAAAATCACCTCGGTATCCGTAATGGCAACGATACTGCCAAACAAGAAAGAATTAAATGCCGCACCGTCCTCGATAAATCCGGACAGCACACTCGCCAGTCCGATTCCCACAGACATAATAATGGATATGGATATCTCGGCATACTTCGGCAGCCGCCTGCGGATTGCCTCGATACTGAAAGCCGCAATCACACAGATGACAACGGCACCGATAATGGGGTTAAATCCCAGCAAAAGCCCCAATGCCACCCCTGCCAGCGAGGTATGCGACAGCGCATCTCCGATCATCGACAGCCGCTTTAAGACCACAATCACTCCAATCAGCGGAATAATCACTGCCAGCAGAATCCCCACGACAAATGCTCTCTGCATAAACACATATTGAAAAATATCTAACATGGCGAATCCTCCTTGTCAGGTGCCTGCTCCTTTTTCCCCTCCTTGGACCTGCCTTTATATGACGCATCATAGGGAGCTTCCTTTTCTGACACCTTAACCGCCTTTGTGCGGTATGTCTGCAGCTGCTCACCTCTATGCCTGCTATACTTCTTGGGTTTGGAAATCAGCATTTTATCCTTCAATACCTCATCACAGAGAATAGAAGACTTATCCGGATGCACACCGCCGTTGCTGACATGATAGAAACGGTTCGTGTAATCCGCTACCTGTTCCATGTTGTGGGTTATCATGACAATGGTCATGCCAAACTCCTTATTCAGCTTATCCAGCAGCCGGTACAGCATTTCTCCCGCCTCCTTATCAATTCCGGTCAGCGGTTCGTCTAACATCAAAAGCTCCGGGTCCTGAATCAATGCTCTGGCAATCAATACCCTCTGCTGCTGTCCGCCGGAAAGCTCCGAGAGCATTCTTCCCCGAAATTCCTCCATTTCCACCTGCCTCAGCACCTCCTGCGCCTTCAGCCGGTGCTCCTTCTTTGGAAAATGAAACATTCCAATAGAGCCATAAAGCCCGGTCAGCACAACCTCTTCCACATTTGCCGGAAAATTATTCACCTGCCAGAAACCCACCTGCGGCACATACCCCACCGATTCAGCCGTCACCGTTATCTTGCCGCGGCTGGGTGTAAGCTGGCCCAGAATCAGCTTCATCAGCGTACTTTTGCCCGCACCGTTCGCCCCAATAATTCCTACATATTCCTGTCTGTCCACCGTGAAATTCACATCTGTCAAAACATTGTCTTTCCCGTAGGCAAAACTCATATCCTTCACGGTTATTATCGGATTTCCCATATCGTCCACCTTCATTTTATACACAGCAAAATCTCCCGCAGTATACTGCCGGAGATTTGTGTTTGCCTAAATATCTGCTCCAACCTTTTGGGCCAGCTCTGCCAGCTCCTCCATGTCCGCCTCACCCGGCACCCATTTCACGTTTACCGTATCTCCGGTATAGCGCGGAACCAAATGCAGGTGAAAATGAAAGACAGTCTGTCCTGCAATCTCCCCATTGTTCTGCACAATGTTCATGCCCTCGCAGTCCAGCACCGCTTTTAACTTCCTCGCCACCACACAAGCCAGCGAAAACAGTCTGCCCGCCACTTCCGGCTCAATCTCAAAGATATTGCTGTAATGCTCCTTCGGCACAATCAGACAATGTCCTTTGCTTGCCGGATTAATATCAAAAAACACCCGAAATTCTTCATTCTCGTAGATAGTTGTTGACGGAATCTCTCCACCCGCTATCTTGCAGAAAATACAGTCGTCTTTTTTCATCACATAACCTCCGCTTCTGTTTTATCGCTTATAGTATACTCTTCCCTTCTGCTTTTTTCAAGGCAATTCTGGCTCGTCATCGCAGGTACATTATTTCCCTTTATACAGTTTTCCGTCTATTATATCGTATCTTTGCCGACAGTATGACGCAACCTGCATATCATGCGTAATAACAACAACGGTCTTCCCATCTTCATTAAGCCGCTTAAAACATTCCATAATCTGCTCCGTATTGGATTTGTCCAGTGCCCCCGTCGGCTCGTCTGCCAAAATAATATCCGGCTGATTTACCATGGCACGCGCAATGGCAACCCGCTGCTTCTCGCCGCTGGATAACGTACAGACTTTTTTGTCGATATATTTTATCATGTTCAAGCGATCTAATGTCTCTAATGCTATTTTATCAATATATTTTAACGACTTATCGCTAAACAGAAGAGGAATGGAAACATTTTCCAGAACGCTTTCTTCTTCCAATAACATAAAATTCTGATGAACAAAACCAAATTTTTTGTTTCTCAGCCTAGCTGCTTGACTGTCAGATAGAAAAGCCACATCTGTACCCTCTATCTGATATGTTCCGTCCGAGGGCTTATCTAAACAGCCCATAATATGCAACAATGTTGATTTTCCGGAACCGGAAGGCCCCATTATGCCAACCATATCTCCTTTATGTATATGGAGAGAAATTCCATTCAACACATTTACCTTTTGATTATGGTTTTCAAACGTTTTTTTCAAATCCTTTATCACTAGCATCTTAACCGTCCTTTCCGTACAAACCAAAGCGATACCGGTATATAGACTGCACTAATATAGGCAACTACTGCGCACCCGCTTAACAGCCTGTATTTAATTTCCATATCATTTACCCAAAGCCCACTATAAGACAAAAAGAGTAATGTAACAATACTGCTGATAAAAATAAGTAATCCGATTCTTGTCCATTCTATCTTTTTACGTTCTGCCATACTCATTCCCAGTAAATGATAAATTGTATAAATTTTATTCAGCCATACATTTAATATCAAATTGCTGCAGGTAAGAACAAATAGCGTAATGACAAAATAGATCCCCCAGCAGGCACCCATGGCAGAAACAATTGCTTTTGACTGGGTATCAAATTGTTTACTGCCCTTTTCCAGATCAACAATATTGCCAGCATAGCCAAAATCCTGCTTTACCGTTTCCAGCCCAACCTGACCTGACGTATAGAGAATCTTCCCCTTTGAACACATACGATATGCATTTGTACCCAGAACTTTCAAAACTTCATCTGTTACCGGCATGATGATTACGTTGACTGACTCGCCTATCAATATATCCGATGTAAAAAAATTATCGCTCGCATTTCCCGAAAAAATAACTGTCCCGCAATCATTTGCAAGCACCCCCACAACCTGACAGCAAATTTCTCCGCTCTGTTCACCTGTTGATACCGACAGATTGAAAACCTCACCGTATGATAAACCGGTTTTGCTTCCTACAACAACGGGTACATTGACCGTCTGCGGTAATATATTTAACCATGCCCCCTCCTTTAATTGAGGCGTAAACCTACGAATCAACTCCTGATTATATGCCATTACCGAGTACGAAGACAATTCCGTCGGCAAATAGTAATACTCTGCACACGCACTAATATAATCCGAATCCTGAATATCCTGACTAATCATTTCCGTTAGTTCTCCTGAGTTCCAGCCATAAAACGGGCTGCGATACAGATAGTAAGCATTTTCTGTATCAAATAAATCTAGTGTATTTATCGTTTTTATATAGTGCAAAACCTGCGTATAAGCCGGTACTAAATAATAAACGGAACATATAATCGATAAGAATAACACCAGATACATAAATTTTTGTTTTCCAATCATTTTTAAAGCAATATACATTGTCTTCATGCTATAAGAATCCCTTCTGTTTTGTATGAGTCAAAAAATTTTCTTTGCTACCAAAAAGAGACTGTATCTGCATTTTGGTAAAAAGGATAATAATTAAAAATACGATGAAATACAACAGACAAATCTGATTCATTACCAGTTTTTGAATAAATGCGAGAGAATAGAATTTCCCTTGAAAAAAGCGATAAATCATCAATGCCACCACTGATGCCAGTGTATATAAATAAGTCGTATTTGCAAAAAGAAGAAAAGACATTTTTTTCATTGAACAGCCACAAAGATAATAAATGTACAGCCTTTTCAAATTCGATTGGTTCCAATAGTATAACAGCGGAAAAATACTGATGAAGCATACAGCCAAAATCAGCAGACTCCAAGCCGTTTCTTCCAGTGCCTGTCTTGCCGCACTTTTCTCATATTTTGCCGGTAAGTCAACAGAATATGCCAAATCTGTCTGCTTCAAATGATCCTCTATATAATGAAGCATTTCCGAATCAGGTTTTTCACCAAACACAATAACCATGCGTTCAAACGCATACCCGTTTTTTACATATGCCGTCAGAGGAATGGCAACCTCTTCAGCGGTAAATGCATCTCCGATAATTGAGAGATTATACGAACCGATTACTTTATACATCGAATGTTCAACTGCAATTTCCTTGCTCAGCATATTTTTAATAAAATCCGCATTCTGCTGTCCCAAATAACCTTCGGATAAGAGGACAACGTTTTCTCCTTTCCGCTCTTCCTCTGAAAAGAAGCGGCCATAAAAAATATTCATCACATTTTCCTCTGATGCTTCACACCCGATTATATTGTGTTCCAAATCAATCAGCAATATTTTTTCTACTCCTAGAGAAAATGGTTTGCTTTGAACAAAATCAATCCACTGCCGCCGAACTTTTGCAGACATGGATTCCTCTATATTTATCGTTAATGTTTTTGTCTCTTCATACTCGTCTTTTAACTCTTCATATACCATGCAATATCTGCTCAAAATAAAAAGCATTGCAAACAGAATTATACAAATGCCACTCAACAATAAAAGGAATGTATTTTTTTTCAATTTGCAAAATGAGAAGAAGGTATGTATGCTTAATCTCCACATAATTAAACTCCTGATGATATTGGGATTGAGAGGTACATATAATTATAAATTATTTAATAATACTTGTATGTTCCAGAAACATCGATATCTCCATTGCTTTTATATCTTGCTCGATATCCATAGACTTGATAAGCAGAACTTAAACCAGTATATGATACCTCTTTCGCATGATAACCGTTTTTGCTATATACACCATTTTCTCCACTCGCCAGAAAATCACCATTCTTTTTAGAAATAATCGCTCCTACGGATATACAACTTTCCGAACTAGCTGTAGCAGATTTTGTTAAACCTGATTTATTTATACTAACACTCAAATAAGATGTAGCAGCCATTACAGTTATAGAGGAAAGAACCATAACTGTAAATGCTAAACAAACCATAATATTTTTCTTGCAACTTAATAATTTAATCTTCATATCTTCCTCCGATCACAAAACAATACGTACCTCTCAAATCAATTATATTATATATACCTACACTCGTCAACCTATGTTATTTAGTTTAATTCTATTACTCTTGACTTTTTCCCATTTATATGTATGATTAACCTATCAGACAAAACACGTTCTTATATCGATAATGAGGTGCTTCATGAAGCAAAGAGATGAGCAATATAGTACAAATTTGACAGTCCTAATCGCAATACACCGATGCAAAAAACTTTTTTTACTTTTTCTCACGGTTATCGTTCTTGTGTTATTCATTAAGTGGCTCAGACCAACCACTTCTAGTAGCACTATTTACGGAGATGATCCTGAGTGGATTTCCAACACAATTGATACCTCAGCTATAATAACCGATGTCAAAGGAGGACCATGTGTTTGGACAAATAATGACGCATGCTTAGTGTATAATTTTCGATTTTATGATGCCAACTCCCATGAACAGATTACAGATTATAAAATATTAGAAGAATTATTAAGCATGTTTCAATATACTGACGAGCCATTTATTTATGACCGCAAGCGCAGCTTTAACGGGAATTGTTTTTTCTATTACAACGGCACTGTTCCTGCCGATTCTGCACCACTCCTGTTCTCCGGTTTTCAGGGAAAGCATAACTTTCCAAGCCATGGCGTCAAAAAAATAGTTGCAGTTCAAGTAGCCTATGATGTATATTTTTCCGAAGTTTTATTTGAAGATGATATTCAAAAGCAATTAGATAATATGCGAATATCTCCTTCAAACAACCATTACAATTAACACCTTAAAAAGCCGCCGCCTTATGATTATACATCACAAAGCCAACGGCTTTTAACTATACCTTCTTTTACTATATAAATCGTTTTACCTTCTATAACGTCTGCTTTTCTAACACAAATTGGCCGACAAGCTCATCTAATATATTGGCCTGTGCAAACAATTCTTCACTCGTTGCGGAAGCCTCCTCAGCTGTTGCCGCATTACTCTGTACCACTTCGGAAATCTGGTTTACGCCTTCTTCCGCTTTCTTCATCGACTCCGTCTGCTCTTCAACCATAATCTTCAGGTTCCTGGAAAATTCCGCAATCTGCTTAATTCCGCTTACTACCGTTGTAATGGAATCTGACGCACGCTCTGCTGCATGGTTTCCTTCCGAAACCTCTTTAATTGAACTCTCTATCAGATTTCTGGTATCAATTGCCGCCTTGGCACTCTGGTCTGCCAGTTCCCGAATCTCGTCAGCCACCACAGCAAATCCCCGTCCTGCTTCGCCGGCTCTTGCCGCCTCAATCGACGCATTCAACGATAAAAGATTCGTTTGTGCCGCAATTGATTCAATCTCGGAGATAATATTTCCGATACTCATCGAAGTATCATTAATCCGCTCCATAGCGGCCATCATCGTATTCATCTCTTCCCGGCTGTGGTCTGCCTCATCAGCATACTGCTGGGCCTTCATATAGGATTCATCTGCACTCTGCGCACTTTTCTCCATTGTTTCCGTAATATTGGAAATCGTTGTGTGAAGCTCAATTACCGCATGTGCCTGATCCGTTGCGCCCTCCGCCAGACACTGCGCTGCATTTGCCAGATCACCGGAACCGGCAGACACCTGTCCGGACGCCGTGCCAATGGATATCAACGTCTCTGTCATCTGGTCTCTCAGCTTACGCATCGACTCATACAATTTCTGGAAATCACCCGTGTACCTATCTGCATAATTGGAACGGACAACATAGTTACCACCGGCCATTTCTCCTAACACCTGACCGATATCATGGATAATGATATTCAGATTATCCGCCATCTCCGTCGCATCTTTTTCCATATGCTCCACTTCATCTCCGGTTTCCACCATCGGGAACGGAGAAGAAAGGTCTCCTGTTGCAAACGTCTTGAGACGTTCTCCCAGTTTTCCGAGAGGAACGGAAATTCTCTTTGCAATCCTTCTTCCCAGCTTGGTCGACAATACTATCGCTACCGCTATCACTACGACAATTGCAAATGCCAGAATCCATTCAACCACCAAAAGTTTTGCAGACAAGCTGTTTCCATGGTTCACCTTGACATTCAGCAGCTCCTCCAGCTTGCCGTAAATACTGTTATAAGCGTCGGTCAGTTCATTGAGTGCCATATCCTGCGCCTGCCGGCAAAGCTCCCTGTCCGTGGTTGCGCCAAGCTCCATAATCTCTGCGTCCAGCTTCCAATACTCCTCTAACTCTGCTTTAATCTCATCATAGGTCTTCCTGCCGTCCTCGGACACAATTGTATTTTCAACCTCTGCAAAATAATTGTCAAAGATTACTTTCTTTTCGTCGTGCTGCTTTACAACCGTATCAATGGCCGCCTGATCGTCATAACCGATCGCTGCCCGCAGTGAAGACCGGATATCTGCAAATTCAAACATTGCCTTTCCGATATCACCCTGTGCAAACCCAAAATTTTCCAACGCATAGGAATACCGGTAGGATATCACCAGCATCGCAATCAGCCCTAATACTGCGGCTATCGCCGTAATTGCCGATATCCGAAAAAACGAATGGGTCAGTTTCTTTTCAATATTCTCCTTTTTGTCCTGTGTGCTCTTCAAAATTAGTCTTACCTCCTATCAATTTCATTAACGCTTTTCAATTTCCAAATCAGGAAATGTAACCTATTGCTCCCAATTTCTTTTATAGCGTAAATTACCATTGCACGAAAAAAAGTCCACATTTAACTATCATGAACATAATTTTCACTATTAAGCTAATCTTGAATTTCAATCTGCAATGCAGAGGGTGGGGTGTAACCTGGATTATACCGACTAACGACAGTGCTGTAGATATAGAAATTCTTTTCAATTACACTTTCTCATAAGAAATGGTACATCAAAATAGTATATAGCATTTATCGCTATTATACTACTTTTCCCCAAATATTCAATACTAAATTCGACGAATTTTGTGCTTTTTTTGCCTAAAACAGCCCCGCAATTATATCCTAGTACAGCGAATATTAAGTAATTGGCAGTTTGACTTGCCTGATTGTTCATCTGCTGCGTTGTCGTCAATCGACGTAGCCGCCGCTACGCCTCATTCCTCCGCCTTGCATATGAAACAATCATGCTGCATCAAACTATCCAAAACTTAATTTTCGCTGTACTAGTAAACAGTAAAAAACCTGCCCATAGGCAGACGACGGCAAGAAGCATGCTGTATTGCAGCTTAACAAGCAGCAATTGCACCTTGTAATTCGTTTCCACCAGCTTTTCCTTCTTCTCCACCTGAAAGCCCATTTTTTCAAACTGCGCACCGGTCATATCCTCAATCTGCTGCTTTGCCCGGATCACCCTGACCGATGCCGTGCCGTAAGAAAGCTTTGCCCCCAAATCGCAGCTGCAGATAAACGGCTCATCACCGTGCAGGCTGTCTGGCAAAACGACAAGTGTGGCCGTCCGGTACCGTCCCCCCTCCTGCCCGTCTGGCAGATAAGTAACCGCAAGCTCCCATGTCTCCTGCCCGGCTGCCGGAAAAGCGGATAACCCCATTTCTTCTTCCATGCGCAGAAACGCCGCAGGATTCATGTAAAATACCTGTCCACCGCCTCGCTTCTCCACGCCGTACAATTCCTCGATGTATTCCTCCGAAACCAGCACACCGGAAATGACCGTTTCCTGCCCCTGATATTTTATGGTAACGCTTTCCGTAAGCTCGCGGCTGACACACCGGATATCGGAAAGGCTGTTTAATAAATCGATATCCGCTCTCGTTATTTCCGCTGCACCAGACAACACATACTCTGTCCTGTCATTGACAATCTGTACACAGGAAATGCCATAATGAACCGAAAGACCGAGAGACAACATCCCCGACAGAATAAAAAGCAGCGCAATCTTTACACGGTCATTCTGTTTTCTAAGTTTTTGCAGTTCCCTAAGCTTCATCTCTTACCTTCCCGTCTAACCAATCTGCTTTGTCCGCTTTATGCCGCCAATACCGGATACCGACAAATGCTCCGATTGCCAGTAAGATACCCATAAGCACCGCCATGATCACCCACCACTGTCCCGCATTATCCTCAGGCACTTCCTCCCGCTTTGCTGCAAGCGGCGATACAATCGAGGTGGAAAATTCCATCTCCTGCTCTAATTCGCTGCCTGCCTCGTCCTCATAGTAAAAGGTGATCACTCCCTTCGCTGTCCCGTATAAGGAATTGCCAGACAAACCGACTGCACGAATCTCCACAGCTCCCTCCGCAGCCAGCCCCGCCTCTATATCCCCGATATACATGGTCCCCTTCGGTGTCAGCCCTTCAGCCTGTATCTCGGCACGGACATTATAAATCTTACCCCTTCCCAGATTCATCGCCTGCGTTTGTGCCACAACCGTCTCGCCAACCTCAATGCTCTCCGGAATGTCAATAGGGTCAAACTGCATTTTTACATGCTGGGAAACCGAGAGCTTTACCGTCCCCTGCGAAGTATACGGATTGCCCTTACTGTCGGCATAATCCATTGCAACTGCGACTGTGTGCTGTCCCTGCGGTGCCGATGCCAGAACACGAAAGGCAAAAGACACCTGAACCGTTCCCTGCTTTTCCACGGACTCAATATACACACTGTCCGTTGCACTTTCCAGAGCGATACCCTCTCCCGGTGTGACCGTCACCGAAAGATTCTTCACGTCCTCGGTTTTACTGGTATTTTTAATGACGATATCTGCTGTCACACTATCCTCAGTCTGTATATCCTGCCTGGAAAAAGCATAGGACTGCACCAGAAGCTTCGGCACAAACTGCGGTTCTTCCTCTGTATCACCAGTTCCGGCCTCTGCGGTCTGATCACCCAGAGGAGCTTTTCCGTCCGTAATGGTCACATAAACGGTAAAATCCTGATTGATTTCATTTCCTTTCTCGTCTGCCGCCGTTACACTAAACACCACGGGATAACTGCCGTTTATGCGGTCACTGCGAAGTGCCAGCGCATACGTGACCAGATAGCAGGAAACCTCCTGTTCCCCGCCGTTGACCTTATTCGCCTTTAAGTCAATATCCTTCTGATAGTTCTTTTGCACAAACGGAATCGCATCGCCTTCTCCTAAACGGACGCCTGTGCTGATTTTATTTCCCTTCAACGGCCGGTCACTAAGCAGCGGCAGTACAACCGTCACTTTTCCGCTCTTAACGCTTGGCACATAACCCTTTGCATAAGACTTTTTCATGCCCGCATAAATATTTTGATTATCAATTTTTAAAGTCCCCGAAGCTGCGTCAGCCGGCTCCTGTGAGGCTTCACTACCCAAATCCGCTGTCTCCGGCCGGCTTTCCCCTTCCGTGGCTGACTGCACTGCCTCCGGCTGGCTGCCACTTTCCCAAATCGTGGCTGCCGTGCTTTCCTGTGCTGCACAGACAATTCTCCCCGTTAAAGATATTACCAATATTCCCATCATCAGGCAAATCCGCCATTTACTCCTTTTCATACGCTATCATTTCCTTTGCTATCGTTTTTTCCATCAGGTCATACACTTCGTCACACAGCTCTTCTATATCCTGTACATTGTGACTGGCAAGCAGTATTGCCTTCCCGCTCTGCTTCAGCTCCTTCAGCAGCTTCCGCATCTCCACCACACCCGTTTTGTCAAGACCGTTAAACGGCTCATCTAATACCAGCACATCAGGGTCCTCCATGATCGCCTGTGCAATTCCCAGTCTCTGCCGCATTCCCAGAGAATACTTGGATACCGGTTTTCGCATATCAGGATTCAGACCCACTCTTTTCAACGTCTCCCGAATTTCCGTTTTCCCGATTCTGCCCTTCAAGGCGGCAAGTATTTTTAAATTTTTATAGCCTGTGAGATTGGGAATAAATCCCGGCGTTTCGATAATCACGCCCAGCTTGTCGGGAAAATCACAATCCCTCCCTACCCGCCTGCCGTTTACCGTAATTTCTCCTTTGTCGCAGTGCATAAAACCGCAGATGCACTTCATCAGTACCGTTTTCCCGCTGCCGTTATTTCCAACCACCCCATGGATCGTCCCAGCCGGTATCGAAAGGCAGATACCGTTTAACACCTGCTCTTTTCCAAAACTCTTATAGACATCTTCTACGAAGATACCGCTTCCTTTTTCCATATTCATCACCTCTGTGTACCCGTAAAACAAAACGCATAGTTTTTGATTTTCAACAGCGACAAGACAAAAAACACCAGACTAAACACGGCAAAAAAGACATAGGACGTCCACAATCTCGGAAGATTGTCATAGCCGAAATTGTGCATATAGTAAGTTGCATGATTTAACGGCGACAGCCAGCCAAACAAAATGTTGGCATACTGCATGCGGTCTGTAGATATATGAAACCACCTAGCAATCAGGTCCGGATTCATCAGCAGGCCAAAGCCGCTGAACACAATTCCGCCTATCATGCCCCCGTTTGCCTTACAGAGATTAAAAAACAAAATCACACTTGCCATAGACACCGCATAGCCTGTCATCAATAAAAAAATATGTGCACTGCAGGCATAGGGAAAAGTCAGCTCAAGCACCTTGATAAATGCGGGTACCGCCAGCGCCTCCCCGATATTGGAATACGCCAGGATTGCCGCCGTTTCACTCCACATATCCGCCGGATATATGCGCTCTAACGAGAGCAGAACAGTGGAAACGAGGATAAAACAGATAAACACAAACGAAGCCGACACCAGATACACAAGCTGCCCCAAAAGCCAGATTGTCCTGTCCATGCGAACCATGAACAGCGGCACTTCATTGGACAGATTCGGCATATCCGAAAACAGTAAGAGCAGCAGCAGTGAAATAATCAGTACGGACTGCGCATCTCCAAACGTCCAGATAAACGTTTCCAGCATTTGCAGGTATGTATCATGCAGCTTTGCAAACTGCATCACCTTATCCGACAACAGAAAACAAAAGATAAAGGCGAGCATAAAACATAAAACCACCTGCGGACTCCTTTTCCATCGCCGGAAATTCGCAAGTGCCGCATAGATTACCTGCTTGATTTTATACATGTTCGATCTTCCTCCTCAATGTTTCATAATAGACAAAAAACAGAATGACGAGCACTGCCGTGACAAGCAGGACAATTCCCGCATCACCGAAAATCCATGTATGCTTCGGGTTATACCATTCCACAGGATACAGGCAGTAAAGCCCTTCAAAATACCGCTCATGCAAAATCACGAGCACATAAAACAGAACAAACGAACCGCCATACGCAATATATCTGCTGTCCGATATCGCTGCCAGCGTTGCTGCGACAGCCGCCCATAACATGCCGGATAAAAAAACAAGCATGATATTCACCTCTGCATTTTTTCCCGCTTCCGTGTGAAGATAGGCAAAGCATGCGATGCCAAGCACTCCGCCGCCGCTCAATGTGCAGGCAAAAAATTTGCCTGCGACGTAGGCGGGTACTCCGCATCTTGGCAGATATGCTTTCAGAAAGCCGCTTTGGTAATCATTTATCCACGCGGCTGCATAAGGGAGGGTAACGGCAACCGGCACGCTGACCGCAAACAAATCCGCCTCGATACCATATTGGCTTAAGATGAAAATCTCCACCACAAGACCAGCCAGAAAATTCACGCTGCATACAGCCCTCTTGATATCCGTCTCAAAACTGTTCATACGCTAATAACCTATGCTCCAGTCAATGACCGAACCGTCTATCGCATTAATGGACATTATGCTCCCCGTGGTCTCATAACCGTATTCGTCGACCTTAGTTCCCTTAAAGTTCCAGATCGGAACCAGAATACCGGAATCGAAGCGGTCTTTTTCGCTAAGCCTTGCATAAACCAGCTCCACGGTATCGATATCAATGGATACTTTCTCCCCGTCCTCTGTCGACGCATTCTGAATCAATATCATTTTTTCAAATACAGCTTTAATCTCTTCAAAGGACTTAAGACTGCTCTTTTCCACCACCGTCTCATCGACCGAAAGCGGTGAACAGTATTTGAAACCGACAATACCGGTATCATTGACAAAGACGATGACGGCTTCTCCGTCCCACATCTGTTTGACATAGGAATCGCCGCGCCACTCGTCCACCAGCTTCGTACCCGCCGAATTATCGACAAAAACACCGTCTATATTCCGCATATACTGAAACTCATAGACGTCCCGGTAAAAATACACGTTATCCTCTTTCTCCAGCCAGTCCATTCTTGGAAGCTCATAATAGCGGCCCCCTTTCAACATCTGATAATCTGACAGCCCAAGCTGTCCTAACAGCGAATCCGCCTGCTGCCTTGCCTCCTCCTCGGAAATCGTGGCCTCTTCACCGCTAATTTTTTCAAAAACCATACCCTCAAAATCCCTGCTGGGAAACATATCCGCTGTTATCGGGCTGCCGTCCGTATTCTCTGCACTGTCCTCCACAATTCCGTCATCGACCACGACCGCCGAAGTAAATTCATATCCCTTTTTGTTGCGCTTATAACGCAGGCAGTTTCCATAATCCGCATTATTTTGCATAAACAGCGATACATAATCTCCGTCTGCCGCATCATTTATTCCAAAAAAGGCTTCTGCCTCCGGGGTTAACTGATACAGCCATGACCAGTATTCATTATCCGGGTCCTGATTGTATTTGTCCTGCACGCTGCAGATTTGCCCATCTGACGGGTAATCCAAAAGATTAATATCCGCCGGAGCATTTTCATATTCAGCTTCCACCCGTGCCAGCCCCTCTTCATATTCCGCAATATAACTTTCTTTATATTCTTCTGAATTTCCGGAATCCCTTACTTCTGCAATCATATCCTTGTAGCCCTGTATGCACTCTGCCAGACTGGCTTTTGTCTCGGTCTCCAGAACCTGCCCTTCATACCATGCCGTATCCGGCGCAAGCACCTCTTTTACCCTGTCCAGAAAAGCCTGGTCAATCTTTTTTTGTGTCACACGGTACACCGAAAGCGCCGTTGTCTCCGGTATGACCACATCAGCATCAATATTTACCGAAACACCCAGCGAAGCGTCCTCCACGGTATTCACATAGGACTGCGCATGATCGGCTACCTCTTTTGCCACATCGGCATAATCGGATACATCTTCCCCGCTCTCCTGCGCCTTTGCAATCATGTTGTCCATATTTTTATTTTTGACTACGGACGATTCGGGGTTCTTTGCACATGCCGTAAGCCCCATTACGGCTGCCAGCAACAAAGCTGCTATTCTTCTTTTCCTCATCACTCTTCATCCTTTCTAACAAATAACCAAGGGTTCATGCTGGTAACATACTAGCACAAACCCTTCTATCATGTATTCATCAAAATTTAAACAAATTGTAAAATCATGCAGGTTCCCTTCGACACCTCACTCTCAATCGTCAATGTGCAGCCGTGGCACTGTAAAATCTTCGCCGTTATCGCAAGCCCCAGCCCTGCCCCTCCACTTTTGCGGCTTCTGGACTTATCAATCATATAAAACGGCTCCAAAATCTTATCCCGCTCTTCTGTGGGAATCCCTTTGCCAAAATCCCGTACCATCAGTTTTCCCGGTTCGGCCAAAAGCTGTATCGTAGCACCCTCTTCACTCGCTTTCACGGCATTATCCACCAGATTAATCAGTACCTCCGTCATCAAATCGCAATCCACATCAAATTCTTCCCCGTTTTCCCGGCACTCCAAAACCATATGCCGGTCGGTCAAAATCTTGGAACAGCCGGACTTTGCGGCAGCAAACAGCTCGCCTGCCGTCACTGTCCGAAGCTCGATTTGCTCCGTTTCCTCCAATAAGAGAAGATTCATCATCTTTTTCGCCAGCCGTTCCAGGCGGTGGCTTTCACTGTAAATGAACCCCAGCGCCTCCTCCCTGTCCTCCTCGGACAGCTTGACAAACAGCAGCGATTCGGCATAACCGGAAATTGCGGTAAGCGGTGTTTTCAGCTCGTGTGTCAGGTTACCCATAAAAAGTGTTTTCCGTCTTTCGGACTCCTCCAAATGTTTAGTTCTCTGCTCCACGGCCTCCGCCATTTTATTGAAATTACGGCTTAAACTTCCGACCTCATCGTCCCGGTCGATTTCTACCCGCTGGTCATATCTCCCATAGGCAATCTGCTGTGCACTTTCCTCAAGCCTCTGCAATGGCGCCAGTGCCTTTTTCAGCAAAACAGAGAGGAGAACAGACTCCAACACCGTGCTGCACACCGTAAGCAGCGCCAGGCTAAGTGCCAGCACTCCTGTCTTTGTCCACACATAGGTGATATCCACTAATTGATAAAGCCGGTACGGGCTACCCATATTGTAATCATAAAACAAAAAAAAGCGGTTCTCCCACCGTAACCTCGCTATCCGCATATTCGATAAATCCTTGTTGACATCTGACCATTCCATGCCCGTCAAAAATTCGGCATCAAATATCGTATTGTTAAAAACATCAGTCTGCTTTTCCCCGCCCTGCCCGTCCACCGTTTTTGTACAGATCAGATAGTCATCATTCCTTTTCTTCAGGATATACTTTAATACATCTTCATCAATCGTGCCCTTCCACTCCGTCACCTTCCCATCTATATCCGAAAAACGCTTTATCGCATCACCCAAAGCCTGGCTTTCCGCCTCCTGCTGGAAACTTTTGCCAAGCAGCAGTAAAATGACAAAATTACTTATCAAAGAAACACCAAAAAGCATTACGCAGCTAATCAGAATGATTCTGCTTCTCAATTTCATCGATCAGTCCTCCAGTCTGTATCCCAGCTTCGATACGGTTTTGATGTGCTCCCCTAACCCCAGCTTTTTCCGCAGCTGTCCGATATGCACATCTACTGTCCTTGTCTCCCCGACAAAATCGGCACCCCATACCATTTGCAGCAATTTCTCCCTGGAAATGGCGATGTTTTTATTTTTGGCCAGCACGGACAGCAAATCAAACTCCATCGGCTTTAATAAAATCTCTTCCCCGTTCCGGCGGACCGTATGCTCCTCCATATTGATTTCCAAATCCAGAACATAGATTACTTTGTTAAGCCTTTGGGTGCGCTCCAGAATCTTCTCAATCCTCACCATAAGCTCCAGAATTTCAAACGGCTTGACCATGTAGTCTTCCGCACCACTTTGCAGTCCCTGTACTTTGGAGCCTATATCATCTTTTGCCGTCAAAAAGATAACCGGTATATTATATTTCTTAATCTCTTCTAAAAGGGAAAAACCGTCCATTCCGGGAAGCATGATATCCAAAAGGGCAATATCATAGTCATGCTGCATGGCAAGGCTTTCAAAAGCTTCTCTTCCGTCATAATAGATTGTCGTGTCGTAATTAGCCACACGCAGATTCATCGATATCATTTTTGCAATCGCTATCTCGTCCTCAACAACCAGCACTTTGTATCCGCCCATCGCGCAAATCCTCCGTTCCTTTGCACTTATTCTAACCCCGATAAACTTTCCGTGTCAATTGGCTGGGGAGATTTTACGATTTGTTTACAAAAAGAAACTCCGTCCAAACAGAACGAAGTCACCATACTTTAAACTTCCCAGAATAAATGAACATACTCCTCTATGTTTTGTAGTATACTATCCAAATCTGTTTTTATCAAGGTATTATATC
>JAMPAW010000050.1 GCA_023666975.1 Clostridium sp. | reverse complement strand
AAGGTATTTATTTTCCGCTGTGGTCTGGTGGAGGACGGAAATGCTTCCTTTTACGGCATTGCAGCAAGGGGAGGCCTGTACAATTTCCACAGGTTTATCATATACGCAATGGTGGTGCTGATTGTGATACCGTTAGTGGTCAAAATCGTGAAATCACCGGCGATGTACCGCCAAAAATTCTGGCTTACCCTGATAAGCCTTTTGGTTATCATTGCAGCGAATGTGCTCTATTTGATATTGGGGCTGGAGATAGATTTTTCGGTAATCAGCTACGGCATTATGGCGCTGGCAATTTATTATTTTAATGTCATCTACGTCCCCAGAGGGCTTGTGGAGGGGCTTTTGTCTTCCAGTATCAAGAATATGGACGACAGTGTAGTGTGCTTTGATATTGAGGGAAACTGCGTTTATGCCAACTTCGGGGCATACGGTCTTTTTAAGGCGGAAAGCACCGAGCCTTTTGAGGATTATTACAGTAAGTGGATGAACGGAAGGCAGATTGTGGAGGTAGAGGATGCAGACTGGAAAGAAACAAGACAGATAAATGGGGAAAAGAGATACTATGATGTGAGCTTTAAACGCTTAAGTGATGGCAATGACAATTTTGTCGGCTGCTTTTTCAAGATGCATGATGAGACGGTGGAGGTTGAAAAGCTGGCGGCAGAGCGTTTCCGTGCTACGCATGACCGCCTCACGGGGATATATAATAAGGAGCATTTTTATGATGTGGTGACGGAGACGGTCAGAAAGTCGGAGCCAGGGACGTACTGCATGGTCTGCTCTGACATTAAGAATTTTAAATTTGTGAATGATATTTTTGGCATCAACGTGGGTGATGAGGTATTGATAAATATTGCCAATACGATGAAAAAGCTGGCAAAGCCCGGCTCGGTTTACGGCAGGATATCGGGGGACAGGTTTGCCATATGTATGCCAAAGGAGCGTTTTGAGCCGGAGGTTTTTGCCCAGGCGATCCGGCATGTCGGGGAAAACAGCGGCACGTCAACGTACCGTATCTGCGTACACATTGGTGTTTATGACATTGTGGACCCGGATATTGTGGCTTCTGTCATGTGCGACAGGGCCTATCTGGCGATAAAAACGATTAAGTCAAGCCTTACAGATGTGATTGCCCATTATGATGAGAAAATCCGTGAGAGCAGCGTAAGCGAGCAAAACGTGACAGGCGCATTTGCATCTGCCCTTGAAGGTGGACAGTTTTGCTTTTATATCCAACCACAGGTTTCCGTCCGTGGAAAGATTCTTGGCGGAGAGGCGCTGGCGCGCTGGATTCACCCGGAGCGTGGCATGATTCCACCCTTTGAGTTTATCGGCATTTTGGAAAGCACGGGACTGATCTACAAGCTGGATATGTACATATGGGAGCAGGCGTGCAAAAAACTTCGGGAGTGGAGGGATGCCGGGCTTGATGATTACCATATTTCCGTGAATATTTCCCCGAAGGACTTTTATTTTGCGGATATTTACAAGGTGCTTACCGGACTTGTCGAAAAATATGAAATCAGACCGCGCAATCTCCGGCTTGAGATTACCGAGAGTGCCATGATGAGTGATTTCGACAAGCAGCTCGTGTTGATTCAACGGCTGCAGGAATACGGCTTTATGGTGGAAATGGACGATTTTGGGAGCGGTTATTCTTCCCTTAATATGTTAAAGGATATGCCGGTTAATACGCTTAAGGTGGATATGGGCTTTTTGCGGCAGACAGACCACCAGGAGCGCAGCAGGACGATTCTCAAAATGATTATTTCCCTGTCCAAGCAGATTGGCATGGAGGTGATTACAGAGGGCGTGGAGACAAAGGAACAGGTGGATTTTCTGACAGAGGTGGGCTGCGATATTTTCCAGGGCTATTATTTTGCAAAGCCGATGCCGGTCAGTGAATTTGAGAAAAAATATTTTGACAGATAGAAGATGAGGTATTGCAAGATGTGCTTCATAGGCGATTGCAGTGGGAAAGGAGAATGAAAATTAGAAAAATTAGAAAAAAGATGTAATTCTATTGACATTTTATGAAAAATTGCATATACTATTTTTGCAGGTAGTAATACGCTGTATAATCGTGTAACCGAATTTACGTTTAAGTGTCAATTTTAATGGCACCGGTCACGATGCCGCCGTAAGGCGGTTTTTTACGTTAAGGAGAATTATTATGGATTTATTTATATATTCAGATGAATCTGGAGTATTTGATAATGAGCATAATGAGATTTACGTGTATGGTGGTTTGATTTTCTTAGGCAAGGAGCAAAAGGATATATATGCCAGAAAGTACATAGCAGCAGAAAAGGCATTGAGAGGTCAAAAGTATGCGGCAGATGAAGAACTTAAAGCCAGCAGGATTTCAAACAAAGAAAAAGGTAAGTTGTATCGTTCTATGAATGGAGCAATACGCTTTGGAGTTATTGTAAATCAAAAGAATGTTCTTGATCGTATCTTTCAGAGCAAAAAGGATAAACAGAGATACTTGGATTACGTTTATAAGATTGGTCTAAAAAAGGCACTCATGGGAATGATTGCAGATGGCATTATCGATAAAGATAGTATAGGCGATATTCATATATTTACTGATGAACATACAACAGCGACAAATGGCAGATATGAGTTGAGGGAAGGTTTGGAGCAGGAGCTTAAGAACGGAACCTACAATATGCAGTATGATAAATTTTTTCCACCGGTATTTGAAACAATGGGCGGTATAGAACTGTTTAATTGTGATTCGAGTAAAGTTACTCTGGTAAGAGCAGCTGACATTGTGGCTAATCGTATATATTTTATGGCACTTAATAGGAATATCGAGAAGCTGGAGGGTATTTATCTTACCACCCTGCCATAGATGGGTTATTTTTTGTTTTAACCCAATTTGTAACCCATTTCAAGATAATCTGATGAAATCAGACGAAATGAAAAAATATTTTGACCGCTAGAAAAATGCAAAATATACCATAAAAAGTGCGAATTATACCAAAGGGCTTGATATTATCTGCCGATTTGGTATATTTTTTTATGTAAATTAGCCAAACTCTTACCGGAAAGGAAAAAATATGTTAGGTGGTTCGGTATATATCGCATTTATCCGCTTTGCAATCAGTCTTGCGGGCGTAATTTTATTATTTTCACAGATAAGTGAATCGAGGTTTCCGAGGAAAAAGACAATCCTTTGTTATGGAAGTTTTTGTCTGGTCGTGACCGTCATGGCATGTATCTGGTATGCGCTGTATTGGGAAAACTGCGTGCGCATGGTAGCATTTACGATGTATATATGTTTTGCAGTTTTTTCCCTCTGGATTAGCAGAGATTCCTTTTATCTGGCGGTTTATAAGCTGGCATTGGTGTTTTATCTGATGGCAGTATTTGTGATTGGCGGGTTGGAGATTTCCATTCTCCTTTTTGATAGAAATGTGTGGGCAGATATTATAGCACGTCTTCTGCTGATTGGTCTGCTTGCATTGTTGATTGACAGATATGTGCAAAAAGCGATTCAGGGGTTCGGAGACTATATCGAGAAAGAGGCAGATAAGTTTAGTGTTGCCATTATGATTATTTGTATTCTGCTGGGAATCGGTTACATTCTGAATCCGGGTCTGAACCGGGAAATGACACCAGCCCGTATTTACCAGCTGCTCACGAATTTTATTCTGACAGGAACCTTGCAGCTTTTGATCTTTCATTTTTATTGCCATGTCGGCAACGAGAAAGAATATGAGAGGGAAAATCAGATCATACAGATGAATTACAGGCTTTTGGAGCGCCAGATGGAGATTTTGGAGGAGTCCGTGGAATCGGGCAGGCGGATTCGCCATGATGCCAGGCATCACAATGCCGTCATTGCGGAGTATGTGCGCAGGGATCAGAAGGAAGAACTGCTGCATTATCTGAAAGAATATGAAAAAGAAATCGATTCGGGGATACCGGAAATGATCTGTGCCAATGCCGCAGTCAACAATATTTTGTCGGCATATACGAGAAAGGCGAGAAGCGAAGGAATCGAGGTTACACTGGACGTCGAAATCGGCAAAAATTTAGAGATACCAAGCATCGACCTGATTGCCATTCTTGCCAACGCTTATGAAAATGCGATTTATGCCTGCATGGAGGTAAAGAAGCATTTAGATGAAAGGAAGTGCTTCATACACCTGATGCTCCGAAAAAGGAAAAACAAACTGGTCATTTCCTGCAGCAACACCTGCCGCATGGAAACGGAATTAAAGGATGGACAGCCAAAGACCGAATTTACCGGAGGCGTTGGAGTTTCCAGCATTATCCGGGCGGCAGAGAAGTATGGAGGAGAATACGATTTTAAAAATGATAATGGAGTGTTTGTGTTCCGTCTGGTGATGAATGCAGAGCAGGCAGAACAAAATGCCGACACTTCGGATGGGAGATAAAATGACAGTTCAGATTGCACTTTGTGATGATGAGGCAGCAGAGTTGGAGAAAACAGAAAAGTTATTGAGTGCTTATGAGGAAAGGCATCCGGATTTGGATTTTGTGTTTCAACGCTTTGAATGCCCAGATGGGCTGCTTTTGATGATGAGAGAGAGTCAATATGTGCCGGATGTGGTATTTATGGATATTTATATGCCGGGAGAACGGGGCGAAAGTGCGCCGTTGGGAATGGAGGCGGCAAAACAGCTTCGGAATTTGGGAAGTGAGGCAAAACTGATTTTTCTGACTACGTCCAGGGAATATGCGTTGGAGGCATTTGATGTGGAGGCTTCCTGCTATCTGGTAAAACCGCTTTCAGAGGACAAATTATTTCCGAAACTGGATCGGTTTTTAGAGGAGACAGAACAGGAGCGCAGGAAATGCATTCTCCTGAGAAATGACGGGAGAGTGGTAAAGGTGTCCCTGAATGATATGGTATATTGCGAAGCGCAGGGAAAACGCCAGTGTATCTGTATGGAAGATGGCACAGAGCTGTTTCAGAATCTGACGATGACGAAAATTTGGGATATGTGCGCCGTCAGCCGGCAGTTTGTGAGGGTGGGTGCCTCGTATATCATTAATCTGGAACACATAGACAGCATGAATGCAGAGGAGGTGCAGTTGGACAATGGCAAGAGAATTTATCTGCCAAGAGGAACTTACCGCTGTCTGCGGGAGCAGTATTTTGAATATTACTGTAGTGGGGAATGAGGTATTTTAAGACTGTAAAGGTTTTTAATAGAAAGGTGGATGCAAACGATGAGAAAAACAATTAAAGGAAAACTGACGATGAGTGTCATCTGTATGGTAGCGGTAAGTATTATCCTGACGACGGTTGGAATTGTTGCCTTAGCCGGACGGAATCTGATTCAGAACCAGACGGATGCATTACAGCTCAATGCGGACAAGTATGCAGAGGAAATCAACACATGGATTGAAAATGAGAAACAGCTGGCGAACGGGGCGGCAAACAGTATTGAAGCTGCGGCAAACACGGACGATGCCTTTATCCAGTCGGTCATGGATACCTATGCGGAAGGCCGGGAAGAACTTCTGAATCTGTACTGCGGAACGAAGGACAGCAAATTTATCCAGTCCAACCGGGAGGCGGAGATACCGGAAGGTTACGATCCGGTGGAGCGTGGCTGGTATCAGCAGGCGGCAGAGAAACAGGAAGTGATTGTGACAGATCCTTATTGGGATGTGCTGACGAACCAGATGTGTACGACAATTGCTGCGCCGGTTTATATAGAAGGCGAACTGGTGGCAGTCATTGGCCTCGATGTGACATTGGGAACCGTGACGGATTTAACCGGAAGCATTAACTTTGCAGAGGGCGTGTACGGATTTCTTGCTGACAGCAGCGGGCAGTATGTTGCCCATGAAAATAAAGCGTATGAGCCGACGGAAGAATCAGCAGTCGCCGTCACGGATATTATGCCGGGGCTGTCAGGCTTGATTGACGGAACAGACAGCGAAGTCATTAAGCTGAAAGATTATGACGACAGCGAGTGTTATTTTGCTGTGTCGCAGATAAAGGGAAGTGACTGGAAATTAGGGGTGGTTGTGCCGACAGCCAATGTGATCAGTTCGCTTACGACCATGATTGTCGTGGCGGTGGTGACTGCGCTTGTCATGATTGCTCTTGTCGTTGTCGTGATGACTGGTCTGATTGGCAGAATGCTGGCACCGGTACAGATGTTAAAGCAGTTTGCTTCCGGTGATTTTTCCGAAAATACAGTCAGCGAGAAAGGGATTCCCCAGGAATATAAAAATGAAACGGAACAGATTCAGAAGGCGACAACGGAGGTCAAACAGCAGATTCGCAGCATCATCCTGAATACGAAGGAAGAAGCGGAAAGCATTGGCACGATTGCAGAGGAGACGTCGGGCAAAATGGCTGGGCTGACGGAGGAAATTTCCAATATTCTCGACTCAGTTTTACAGGTCATGGCACAGACACGGGAGGCGAAGGAGCTTGCTGACAATATAGAGCATACCGGGCAGGTATTGGGTGTGCTGGTTGAGGATGTGGCAAAGAAAGCCGGTGAAGCGGCAGAGCAGTCCGGTGATATCATGAGCCGTGCCAGCAAGCGGCATGAGAATTCAGAAAAGTCCGGTCAGGAGGCGATTCTCATCTATCAGCAAACGCAGAAAGAGCTGGAACAGGCGATTTCCGACAGCCACAGGGTGCAGGATATTGACACGCTGACAGAGGAAATTCTTGCGATCAGTTCCCAGACGAATCTGCTGGCACTCAATGCATCGATTGAGGCAGCAAGGGCTGGCGAGGCTGGAAAAGGATTTGCGGTTGTTGCCGATGAAATCCGTGAGCTTGCCGATAACTCCAGAATTGCAGTGGACAAAATCCGCAAGGTGACGGAAGATGTGGTAAAGAGTGTATCGGTTTTATCAGACACTTCGGAAAAAGTGCTTGATTTTATGAATGAAAAAGTGATGAAGGATTACAAAGATATGACGGAACTTGCCGGAATGTATAAGCAGGATGCCGAATTTTACAGCAGCATTTCCGGTGATTTGGGAGCGGCTTCCCGGCAGATGAGTGCCAATATGGATGGAATTAACGAGGCGATTCATGCGATTACTTTGCTGGTCAGCGCCATTACCGAATATATACAGGGCATGGAGCAGTCCGCAAAAAGCTCCGATGAAAATGCCAGTACGGTACTGGCAAAAATGGAGGAACTGTCTCGTTTGAGCGAGCTTTTGAATCAGACCGTGGCATCGTTTAAAGTATGACAGGAGATGGCTGCAAAGGAAAGGAGATAAGGCGATGGATAAATTAGAACAAGCAAATCAATATATAAACGAGCATAAGCTGGCAAAAGCAGAATTGCCGGCATTTCATGTGGCACCTCCGGTCGGCTGGACGAATGACCCCAACGGTTTCTCTGTGTATCGTGGGAAAATACATTTATTTTACCAATATCACCCATACAGTAAGGAATGGGGGCCGATGCATTGGGGGCATCAGGTGACAGAGGATTTTATAAAGTGGGAAGATATGCCGGTCGCGCTGGCTCCGGATAAGGAATACGATGCAGCCGGGTGTTTTTCGGGAAGCGGTTTGGAAATGGAGGAGGGACATCTTCTTGCCTATACAGGCGTGATGGAAGAGTGCAGAAACGGAAGAAAGCAGGTTTACCAGAACCAGTGCCTTGCCCTCGGAAACGGAGAACGGTATAAGAAATGGGGAACGAATCCCGTGATTACCGGCGATATGCTGCCGGAGAATTTCAGCAGGGAAAATTTCAGGGACCCGAAGATTTGGCGGGAAGCGGACGGATACTATCTGCTGGCAGGAAATAAAACAAATGACGGTACAGGGCAGGTGGTTTTGTTCCACTCGGATAATTTGACGGACTGGCGGTATGTGTCTGTTCTGGCAAAGAATGCCGAAGGAAGATTTGGCACCATGTGGGAGTGCCCGGATTTCTTTGCACTGGACGGGTGCCATGTGCTTATTGTATCCCCGCAGGATATGCAGGCAGATACAGAGTTTCATAACGGAAATAATGCGGTATGTTTTCTGGGGGATTACGATAGGAGCAGCCATACATTTCATTATGATAAAGCGCTGGCACTGGATAACGGTTTTGATTTTTATGCACCGCAGACAATGGAAATGGCTGACGGCCGGCGGATTATGATTGCGTGGATGCAGTCGTGGGACAGTAATATCCGTCCACCGGAGCAGAAGTGGTCGTGCATGATGACCCTGCCGCGGGAGCTTTCCGTCGTGGACGGCAAACTGCTTCAGAATCCTGTGCGTGAGCTTGAGAACTATTATACCAATTCTGTTAAATATGAAAATAAAGAGATATCGGGAAAATGCTGTCTCCCTGAAATTAAGGGACGTATGCTGGATTTGACCGTGGAGATACTCTCCGGAAGTTATCGGGAGTTTGGCATACAGTTCGCAGCCGATGACCGCTTTGCCACAAGTTTAACGTATGATAAGGAAAAAAATGTGTTGGAGGTGGATAGGACATATTCCGGCATGAACCGCGATACGATAAGCCAGAGAAAGACAGCAGTCAAATATCCCAAAGAACGATTGAAGCTGCGCTTGATTTTAGACAAATATTCTGTGGAGATATTTGTCAATGACGGAGAGCAGACGTTTAGTGCAACCTTTTATACACCGCTCGCAGCGGACGAGGTCCGTTTTGTATGTGACGGAACGGCATTGACGAATATTTGGAAGCACACAATTGCGGTGGATTGATATTAAAAATAATTTAAGGGGGTTGAGAAAACTGGAAGATATAGCAATCAGATATATCCAGTTTTAGACTTGTTATTATATGAAAAATCACGTATACTAAACAATAAATAGCCTAAATTCTATATATGAATAGAGTGAAAAACACAAAAGAACACTTGTTCCCAGACGATGGATGTGGTATACTTAACTTATATCATTCAAAGACATAGAATATTCATGAGATTGGACAAATTCTTTATGTTCCTGAAAAGAGAGGATATATTTGGGATATGAGTAGGAAAGAAAATAATAAAAATGAAAATCTTTGTGGACAGTTTTATGATAGCTTAATACATTTTCTTGAGTATGAATCAAACCCGTTTTATCGCATGGATAAAACGGGCATTTATGATGCATGTTTTTATGTGAATGTTGATGGAAAAGAATATCCTATTGTTGGGATTAAAAGGTTGATTTTTATTGATGAGGAAAATATAGCAAAACAGCATTTGCTTTATTGGAACCGGAACGATGTTCCAATTTCTATTTTGGTTTTACCAGGAGAAATCAGGGTATATAATAATTTTTCGCGTAAAAAGGGAAAGGCACTTCTTTATAAAACACAAGAGATAAGTCAAATTAGCAACTGTGACATGCTGAAGAATTTAAAAGCATCCTGCATTGTGACCAAACTGGTATGGGAAAGGCTGGTGGAGTTATCTGGTTCTGGGGACAGGGTAGATAAACAGCTACTTTTCAATTTGAAGAGTACGGTTGTTTTAGCATGTAAAAATTATGGGATGAAAATGGAAAATGCCTATAATTTTATGTCTCAATGTATTTTCATAAAATATTTGGAAGACCGTGATATGCTTACGCAAAAAGCATTTGTTAAGTGGAATGTAAAAACATTTACTGAATTATTGGGCAAGAAAAACACACAATATATATATGAATTTTTTTGTCTCTTAAAAGAACGGTTTAATGGAGACTTATTTTCAATAAAAAGAGAGGAAGTACCATCTGATGACAATCTAACTGTATTTTATAACTTTTTTAGAGGAGATGATTATTTACAGGATGGATATAGACAGCTGAGGCTTTTTCCGTATGATTTTTCAGTTATTCCAATTAGCCTGATCAGTAATATTTATGAGACATTTTTTTCTATGGATGATAAATGGAAAGAAAAGAAAAAAGCAGCGGGAGCCTTTTACACTCCGCATTATTTGGCAGATTTTATGGTTCATCAGTGTTTTGCTGATTATATGAATTCTTCTAAAGTCCCTTGTGTGCTTGATCCTGCGTGTGGATCAGGAGTGTTTTTAGTGAGTGCATTTAAACAGCAAATCGAAGTACTCAAACGTAGTAAAAAGTCTTTGAGTGCAGATGATTTGAGTAAGATAATGACAGAAAAAATAATCGGTATAGATTTAAATCCAAATGCCTTACGCATCAGCTGTTTTAGCTTATATATTGCTTTGTTAGATGAGTTAACACCCAAAGACATTTTGGAAAATCAGTTTCGCTTTCCTAATTTGTTAGGAGCGAATCTTGTTCAGGGAAGTTTTTTTGCCCAAAAGACTGAGAAGAATATTGGCAAGAAAACCATAGATATAGTTGTTGGAAACCCACCGTGGAAAAGTATGCCTCAATCCGACCACGTTCCTTATTGCAAGCGTAAAGGAATCCCCATTGCAGATGCTCAAATAGCACAGGCATTTATTTGTCGGGTGAATGATTTTGTAGATGGAACAGCGGTAGTATCATTTTTGATTACGAATGCCATCTTTACCAATAAGCATAGCAAGAAATTTTTAGATTATCTGCTATCTGAATTTTTATTAGAACAGGTAACAAATTTGGAGGCAGTCAAGGAGCAGTTGTTTATAAATGCAACTTATCCATGCTCAATTTTAACTTACCGCTGCCAAAAGAAACAGGATTATAATTTTATTTATTATGCATTTAAAACGAATCTACTCTTTCGACTTCTCAATAAATTTGTTTATGATAAAAATGAAGAAATGAGAATTAGTAAAAGTAAGCTGATAAATAGAGAGTATATATGGACAATACTTACTCATGGGGATGATTTTGATGTTGCGTGCATAGAAAATATGAAAAGATTTCCTAAGTTAGAAAAAAGTATAAAAGGGAAAGTGGATTTTGTACAAGGATATATTACTTCCTCTACAGGTGAGAGGTGTCCTGAGTTTGATGAATATAGGGGAGGATCATTGAAAGGCTGTTTTTCACCATATGGTTTAAATTATCAGAGTGTTCCGGTAATGATTTCTCAGAAATTACGTTTTGACAGACCAAGAAAATTATCAATTTACACTTGTGCGGATAAAGTGTTAGTAAAGCGGACATATAATGAGCAATGTTGGGGAGCGGCATATGTTAAAGAGCCGGTTATATTTTGTAATGATTTTTCAACGTTTAATGATTACTCTGGACAGAATACCGAATTGCTCAGATACATAGAAGGTATATTGAATTCAAAGGTATTTCTTTATTATTGTTTTTATATGACAAAGGTAAAGGCGGCAAAGAAACCAGAGGTGGTAAAAGAAGATATCCTACGTTTTCCCATGCCCTTATATGATCCAAATATGGAAAATATCAAAGAATTTGTTGACTTGGTCATGAGAATGGAAAATCTGGCTGCCGAAGGATATCAATCTGGGATTTTTCAGCAAGATACAACAGAAAAAGAACAGCTTCAGAAGCAGTTAGACGATCTGGTTTTTAAATTTTATGGATTTAATGAGTTTGATATTTCTGTGGTTGAAGAAGGAATCAGTAGATTTGACAAAGATAAAGGTGGTATGGCAGAAGATACGGATTATCAGGTTTATTCCCAGTGTTTATGTGATTATTTTAATTACTATATGAAAGATTATGTTAAGAGCGCTTGGGAAAGTAAAATACAGGTGGGTGATTTTTATACGAGAATTAATTTTTATTTTGATGTGAACGGTGCATCAGAAGAGAAAACGGCAGATTTTTTAGGTCTAATGGGAGTGGAACAAATTAATAGCCAGTTATTAGTTCAAAACAGAGTAATGGTATATGAAAAAAATGGATTTCAGATTATTCAAACGAAAGAAAAAAGAAATTGGTCTTTGGGGCAGGCAAGGAAAATGGCAGCACAGATCACCCGTGAAATAATGAGGGCAGGAGGGGATTACAATGGGAGATAACATTCCGTTTTGGTTTGGGCTATTTAAAGAAAGCTATATTGAAAATTATATTTTGTTAGTCCTCAAGTCTTATCAAAGTATTCCGGTTGAGAGCCGTAATTCTGTTAAACAGGAAGAGGATCGAAGGACAGAATTAGTTGAAATTATGAGGCATAAGAAAAGGGAGTTTAATATATACTTTCCTATTTCCTATGAGTCTGCGGAAGGGAAACGGCGGATGGATATTTGTTGTTACCTGGATTATATGAATGAGGATGCATATATTTGTTTTGAATGTAAAAGATTTTTAAAATCAAACATTACACAAAGTAATTTTAAATCCCAATATTATGAGCAGGGAATTAAACGGTTTGAAGATAATTTATATAGCCGTCATATGAATGAAGCAGGTATGATAGCATTCTTAGAGACAGGAGATATGGAAAAGTTAAGGAGACTTATGGAAAAGGAGCTGCCAAAGAAAAGTTTAAATGGTTTGGTGGAAGATAACTCGCAACAATATCATTTTCAATATGTTTATAAAACAATACATAACAGAAAAGGGAATAAGCATGAATTGGAACTTTATCATATTTTACTTGATTTAACAGGAGAATAGATAAATTGAACTTTGTGTAAAATTAGTATTCTGAAATTTTAGAACGGAAGGCAGAAATGTCTTCTTTCTTTTTTCGCTTGCTATTGTTCTGATAAGTAAATATAATAAGCATAGAATGCTTCCAATATGGAATGAGTATTTTAGAGGCGGAATACAAAGGAGGTCTGGGAATGGGCAATTTTACTTTCCTTGAAGCGAAATGGAGTGATTTGGCAAGGCTGGGCGATTTGTCTGAGAAATACGTTTACTCAGACCCAAACACATCGGTTATCAAACAGGGAATGCTGGCAGAGGTGATGGTGAAATACATGCTTGCTTATGATGGCATTAAAGAACCGGAATATGACAACACGCATGCAAACCGTATTCGCTTATTGAAGAAGAATGATTTACTGCCATATGAGATTAACAATACATTGTATATTTTGCGGAAAGACCGTAATGATGCGGCGCATAACGGAACAGACGAGGGCGAAAGGGCATTGAATAATCTGCCGTTACTATATGAACTCTGTGTATGGTATATGCAGACATATGGAGATTATGATTACCGTCCGGACGGGTACATACAGCCGGTAGATATCCGTATCAGTTTAGATGAACTGGAGAAAGAAAACCGTGAGTTGGAGGAGCGCAACAAAGCGCTGCTTGTCGAACTGCAGCAGATTCAGCAGTCCGGCAGGTCTGACAGCGCCAGAAGAATGATGGCGTACAAAAAGGCGGCGAACGTGAAGCTTTCCGAAGCACAGACGAGAGAATTAATTGATGAACAGCTTCGCAAGGTTGGCTGGGATGCAGATACAAAGGAGCTTCGCTATGCGAAAGGAGTTCGGCCGGAAAAGGGTAAAAATATTGCGATTGCGGAATGGCCGACAGATTCCAAAAACGGAAATGGCGGATATGCAGATTATGCCCTTTTTATCGGGGAGAAAATGGTCGGTATCATTGAGGCGAAGAAAAAGCATGCCAACATTTCATCTGTACTGGACGGGCAGTGTAAAGATTATGCCAAGAGGATTAAAGCGGAACATGATCAATATGTGATTCGACGGTATGGTGATTATAAAGTGCCGTTTCTTTTTGCGACCAATGGCAGGGACTATATTAAGCAGTATGAGGAAATGTCCGGTATCTGGTTTCTGGATACCAGACAGCCGTTCAATACTTCAAAGGCTTTGGCGGGCTGGCCAAGCCCACAGGGCATGGAGCAGGATTTGGAAAGGGATATTGCCAAAGCGGACAGAAAACTTGCGGCTACAGGGTATGAGCTGTTAGAGGATTCCAACGGATTGGGACTGCGTTACTATCAGGTCGAAGCGGTCAGGGCAGCCGAGAAAGCGATTGCGGAGCATAAAAATACAGTGTTGCTTGCTATGGCGACAGGAACCGGAAAGACGAGAACCGTTCTTGGTATGATTTACCGCTTCCTGTCTGCAAAAAGATTTAAGAGAATTTTATATCTGGTTGACCGGACAGCACTTGGCGACCAGACAATGGATACATTTAAAGAGGTAAAACTGGAAGATTTAAAAACGCTGAATCAATTGTATGATATCAAAGACCTTGGAGAAAAGGAATTTGAAAAGGATACCCGTGTCCATATTGCTACGGTGCAGAGTCTGGTGAAACGCATTCTCTACAATGAAGGGGGTGCCGGTATTGGTGTGTCGGATTATGATTGTATCATTGTGGACGAGGCGCACAGGGGATATATTCTGGATAAGGAGATGGGAGACGATGAGGCGCTTTACCGCAATCAGGACGATTTCCGCAGCAAGTACCGGGCGGTGATTGATTATTTTGATGCGGTCAAGATTGCACTCACGGCTACCCCTGCCATTCATACCACAGAGATATTCGGGAAACCGGTATATTCTTACGACTATCGCACAGCGGTAGTAGACGAATATCTGGTGGATCATGATGCACCGCATATCATAAAAACAAAGCTCAGCGAGCAGGGGATCGTATTTGAGGCGGGAAGCACGGCACCGATTTATGATCCGGTAACGAATACCGTGATGAACAGTGATGAGCTGGAAGATGATTTGAAGTTTGAAGTGGAGGACTTTAACAAAAAGGTTGTCACAAAGAGCTTCAATGAAACGGTGCTGGCTGAAATTGCGAAGGATATTGATCCAAATGATAAGGGAAAAACGCTTATCTTTGCGGTTGATGATGCGCATGCGGATATGATTACACAGATTTTAAAGGATTACTATGCCAAGCAGGGTATCAGCGGAGATGCGGTGATGAAGATTACCGGTTCGATTGAAAATGGGAATCCGGACAAAATCAAAGAGGCAATCCGCAGATTTAAGAATGAGGCATTTCCGAATATTGTGGTGACGGTTGATTTGTTGACTACGGGTATTGACGTGGAGGAAATTGTAAATTTGGTGTTCCTGCGCAGAATCCGTTCCAGAATCCTGTTTGAACAGATGCTTGGACGTGCGACCAGATTATGTCCGGAGATTGGAAAGAACCATTTTGAAATATATGATGCAGTAGGGATTTACAACGCATTAGAACCGGTATCGACCATGAAGCCGGTTGTCGTGAATCCCGGAGTAACGTTTGATGATTTGATTGATGGTATGGATAGTCTGGAAACGGATCAGGCAAGAAAGAATCAGGTTGACATCATTATTGCCAAGATTCTCAGAAATAAGAGTAAAATGACAGAGGAATTAAGGGAGCATTTCCAGTCATTTACCGGCGGAGCATCACCGGAAACCTTTGTAGACAATCTTCGCCATATGCCGGTTGATGAAGCAGTGGAAACGGTTAAGAACTGCCGTGAGGCTTTTGCTTATGTGCGTGGTATCCGTCAGGAAAGACCGAAATTCATCAGCGATGAGCAGGATGAAGTGACCAGCCATGAAAGAGGCTATGGCGATGCGGTAAGACCGGAGGACTATCTGAAAGAGTTCCGCGATTTTATTGACAACAATATCAATGAAATTGCCGCACTGAATATTGTGGCAACAAGACCAAAGGAGCTTACCAGGGAATCGTTGAAGGAACTGAAACTGATTCTTGACCGGAATAATTTCAGGGAAGAGTGGCTGAAAACGGCTTGGAGAGATGTAACCAATGAAGATATTGCAGCGGATATTATCAGCTTTATCCGGCAGAAAAGTGTAGGGGATGCTTTGATCAGCAAAGATGACAGAATCCATACTGCCATTGCCAGGACAAAGCAGGCACACCCGGAGCTTAGCAAGGTGCAGCTTAACTGGTTAGACCGCATAGAGGCATATCTTTTAAAGGAAGTTATACTGAATAAAGAATCATTTGATGCACCGCAATTCAAGATTAAGGGTGGATATACAGCGGTAGATAAGGCATTTGGAAATAAGCTGGATATCATGATTGATGAAATCAATGGCTATATGTATACCGCATAAGGAACGGAGGATATGATGACAAACGCAGAAATTGTATCAAAGTTATGGAATCTCTGTAATGTACTTCGTGATGATGGAATCACTTATCATCAGTATGTAACGGAGCTGACCTATATTTTGTTTTTGAAAATGGCGAAGGAAACGGGAGCGGAGAAAAATATTCCGCAAGATTATCGTTGGGACGCGCTGAGAACAAAGGAAGGCATGGAGCTGAAAAGGTTCTATGATGAGCTGCTGCGGGAGCTCGGTGAAAATTCTACCGGAAGGGTGCAGGAGATTTATCAGGGTGCAAGAAGTAATATTGAGGAGCCGGCAAATTTAAAGAAAATCATTACTAATATTGATGAGTTGGACTGGTACTCGGCAAAGGAAGAAGGACTCGGCAATCTGTATGAAGGATTATTGGAGAAAAATGCAAGTGAGAAGAAGTCGGGGGCAGGGCAGTATTTTACGCCAAGAGTTTTGATTGATGTGATGACAGAGCTGATTGCACCACAGCCGGGTGAGCGATGTAACGATCCGGCATGCGGTACATTTGGATTTATGATTGCGGCTGACCGTTATGTAAAAGAGCATACCAATGACTGGCTGGATTTGTCGGAGGAAGAAGCAGCATTTGAGCAGAAAGAGGCATTTACTGGAGCGGAGCTTGTACATGAAACACACCGGTTGGCACTGATGAATGCCATGCTCCATGATATTGAGGGCAAGATTTATTTATGTGATACACTCTCCAATCAGGGAAAGGTCATGAAAGGGTTTGATGTCGTGCTTACGAATCCGCCATTTGGAACAAAGAAGGGCGGAGAACGCGCAAACCGTGATGATTTTACTTACCAGACAAGCAATAAGCAGCTCAATTTTTTACAGCATATTTACCGCTCCCTGAAAGCAGACGGCAAAGCAAGGGCAGCGGTTGTGTTACCGGATAATGTATTGTTTGCGGACGGCGAGGGTGAGCGGATTCGTGCCGACCTTATGGATAAATGTAATCTGCATACGGTGCTCCGCCTGCCGACCGGTATTTTCTATGCACAGGGCGTAAAGACCAATGTCTTATTTTTTACGAAGGGAACAACGGACAAGAATAATACAGAGGAGGTATGGTTCTATGACCTGAGAACAAATATGCCGTCTTTTGGAAAGACGAATCCGTTGAAAAAGGAACATTTTGATGATTTCGTGCGGGCATACACAGCAGAAGACCGCCGTAAGGTAGAAGATGAAAGGTGGAGCGTATTTACCAGGGAAGAGCTTGGAAATACCTTAGACAAGGGATTGATTCGTGACGATTCGGTATTGGATTATGAGGATTTGCCGAACCCTATCGAAAGCGGCGAAGAATGTATCGCACAGTTGGAAGAAGCGGTAGACCTTTTGAAGAGTGTCGTGAAAGAGCTGAAGTCTCTGGAAAGTTCAGAGGTGTAGTATGGCGAGAGGGAAGAAGAAAGAAGAATTGTCTTTGGAGGAAAAACTGGAGCAGGCGTTGGTGCCGGTGGAGGAGCAGCCGTATGAGGTGCCGGGGAATTGGTGTTGGGTTTATGCATCAAGTATATTTGATATTGAATATGGAAAGGGGTTACCAACAAAAAATCTTATTGATTATGGATATCCTGTCTTTGGGGCTAATGGTCAAATTGGTTATTACTCAGAATATATGTTTGAGGATGAAAAAGCTTTAATGAGTTGCCGAGGTGCATATAGTGGAATTATGAATCTTTCATTGCCAAAATCATACGTAACAAGTAATTCCTTAATAATAGAAGATAAAGGTAAGTTTATGATGCCGAAATATATTTGTTGTTTGTTTGAGGCATTAGATACAACAAGATTGATATCAGGTTCTGCTCAACCGCAAGTAACAGTACAGGCATTTAATAAATATGCTGTTCCCTTGCCTCCTTTATATGAGCAACAACGTATTGTAGAACGAATTGAGGGTTTGTTTGCTAAATTAGATGAGGTGAGGGAGAAGGTACAAGATGCAAAAGATAATATGGCTACGAGAAAGAAAACGATTCTTTGTAGAGCATTTTCGGGTGAATTAACGAAAGGATGGAGAAAATCGCATAGTGCAAAGCGAGAAGCATGGAATGAAGTTCAATTGATTGATGTATTAAAGGAAAAGCCAAGAAATGGATATTCACCGAAACCTGTTGATTATGAAACCCCATATAAAAGTATGACTTTATCGGCTACAACATCAGGAGTGTTTAGGTCTGAATACTTTAAGTTTATTGATGAACATATAGAAGAAAATTCATATTTGTGGTTAAAGCCAGGAGATATTTTGATTCAAAGGGCTAATTCATTGGAAAAAGTCGGAACAAGTGCTATTTATAATGGGGGTGAACATGAGTTTATATATCCTGATTTGATGATGAAATTGCAAGTGATAGATAGTGTGTCTTCAGAATTTATTGCATATCAGTTAAAAACCGAGCGAGTTATGAATTATATTAGAAGTAATGCCACTGGTACTGCGGGAAATATGCCTAAAATCAATCAGAAGGTTGTTTCTGCAATTCCTATTGTATTACCTTCAAGAGAAGAGCAGATAGAAATAGTAAGAATATTGGATTTGATAAATATTAAAGAATTTCAAATTTGTACATTGCAAGAAAAGGTATTAGAGAAAATAGAAGCTATGCGAAAGTCTATATTAAAAAAAGCCTTTTGTGGAGAACTTGGAACGAATAATCCAGAGGAACAATCAGCAATGGAAATACTTAAGACTATATTCATGGAATTGAATGATTAAGGTGCAAAAAGTTTATTGAAAAAATATTAGAGAGGTAAAATATGGATAGTAATGTAGATTTTCGGCTTGAAGGAATAAAAAAATGGTATAATAATATAAAGTCAAAAATACCAGTTGATTTAAATGGATTGAATACTTTATCTCAATTAAACATTAAGACGGACTTAACACAATCTTTCAAGGGTACATCAACGCCATTTCAAAAATTTAATGAACTATATGAGGAAGCGGAAGCTAATCCCGATAGTGTTATAAATCATATGAAATACGAGAGAGCTTTAGAAGGATTTTATTGGGTGTGGCCTTATGGTATTACTGGGGAAAAAATTAATAATATTCTTGAAAAATGTCAAACGGAAAAGGATTTCGATAAGGAAATGCAAAGGTATTTTTCTAGGCAAAGAATGCAGAATCTCATTAAGGATACATATAATGGATTGCCTAAACATCACAGAATGCTTTTTAAGCAAGTAGAACATTCTTATTGGAGGCGGGATTATGCTATTGCCAATAATGCATTGATGTCTATTGTTGATAATCTATTAAAAAAGTATATGTTTCGTCTTGGTAATGTAAAGAGAGAGGGTATTATGAAACCTATGATGAATTATTATGGACGATTTACACCAAAGGAAGTACCATTTTATCTGCGAATGGAGATGTTATCAAATTGTATAAATTTTATATTTCAAAGGTATGATTTCTCAAATGCGATACATATAGAGACAAACAAGAAAGCAAACAGGCATATTGCCGTGCATGGGTTTAAATATTCTAATAACCGAATTGATACAATATTGTTGATAAATACAATTTATGAAATTTTGTATCATCAAAAATATATGAAACCATTTGAACGTACTATTAAAATATATGGAAAAAATCCTCAAAAAGTTGAGATTGCAGTAGAAATGACTGATTTATTGGAAAGACGAGTAAAGAATAGTGGAATTATAAATTAGAGAGAATAAGTGAATTTACACAGAAATTACGCAGTGATTGATTCTAAAGAGAGAAAATAGAATTACCTGTACTTATTGAACTAAACTAAAAAAATAACAAGTTAATTAATGATGTGGAAAGAGAAATCGGATATTGTTTGATAAGCTTGCAATATATATAAAAGTTGCAATGTAGAGGAGGTTTTGTCAATGGAACAAATTGAGTTGGTTAAGATATTGATGAAGAATACGAATATTAATTTTTTATTAGGAGCAGGAACCTCGTACAATATTGTTGAGGGAAAAATCAATTTTCCATTAATGGGGGATTTATTGAAATGCATAAGGACAGATAGTAATGTATTGGACTTTTATAATTATTTAACAGTGGACAAAACTATTTCCACAGAAATGAAGGCAATGATTGCCGGATTATATGATACATATTTATTCTCGGAAAATGCTAATATAGAAAGATTTTTGTCGGTATTAGATGGCACTGATTTGTATATTGTAGATACTGATTTTAGGAAAAGTGTAGAGGAACAAAGAAATTTGATTCGCATGTTGATTAGAGATAGACTTAAAGAATCAGATGAAAGTACTGTGTTAGACAACTATATTGCCTTTTACAATGGATTAAAAAATGTAAAGGAAGTAAATGGATTAAAAAATCAGATTTTTAATATTTTTACTACAAATTATGATATGATGAATGAAATGGCAATGGAAAACCAAAACATTCATTACTACTCTGGATTTGAGGGTATTGTTGATAGAAAATTTAATCTGGTTTATTATAATTATGATTTTGTAGATAGTTTTCGGGTTAATCATTCCAATATAAAAGTAACACTTAACCATATGAATTTATTTAAAATACATGGATCGTTATCATGGTACATGAAAGATGGCGAGTTGATTGAAAGAAATCCATATGAACAGGATTTTTTGCCGGAAATTATATATCCATCTGTGGATAAGTTTGAAAATACAAATCTGATTATTAGTTATTCTGCATTGATGAGAGAGTTGTCCAATCGCTTATGCCAGGAGAGAACTACATTATTTGTTTCAGGAATGTCTATGGGTGATGAACATATCAACAAAATTATTGAAAATGCATTGACAATAAATACGTTCCACATGGTGATTTTTTGTGCGACAGATGATGAAATTAGAAAGTTGCAGGAAAAGTATAGGGCATATAAAAATGTAATAGTAATGGATAAAGAGTACAAATTTAGTGATGTTGCTGATTTGATGCAGAATATTCAAGGAGGCGATTGATATGCTTGATATGTATATAGGAAAAGTAGTTGAGGTATCAAACACTATGATTAGCGTAGCAATTAATAAGGAATTGGAAACACCATATATTGTTATAAATGCTAATCCGGTAAGAATAGCAGGTGTGGGTAGTTTTTTAAAAATTGGAAATCAAGTATATGAAGTTGTAAATGAAAAAACGACTCTTGAATCAGATAAGAAGGAAGAATCAAATAAGATAGCAAGTAATAGGGTGGTTGTATGCAAAGTTATTGGATATTTTGATGGTGGAGATTTCAAACAAGGAAGCAGTGGGGAAACACCTAATATTTTTGATAATGCATATACAGTTTCAGACGAGGAGTTATTAAAAATATACTCTGGAACTTCGCTGGGTGGATCTATTAGCGTAGGTCAGTATTTATACAAAAAGGATTTAGATTTTTATATTGATATTAATAAATTTTTTGCCGGACATTCTTTAATTGTAGGAAATACTGGGAGTGGTAAATCAAATACATTAAATACAATTTTTTCAGAATTATTTGATAATATTAATACTAGTGGTAGTTACTTTTTGGTTATAGATACAAATGGAGAATACAAAAATGCCTTTACGGATAATAAATTAAATAAAGTGCTAGATACAAGAAATGTTAATAAAAATAGCATACATATAGTTAATAATTCTTAACGCCACTTGGTAAAACG
>JAMPAW010000004.1 GCA_023666975.1 Clostridium sp. | reverse complement strand
ACAGAACCGGGGCAGCTCTGTCTATTTAATTCCTACAGTAAATTTACGCTATCCGACAGATTAATAGATTTGCAAATTAATCCGGTTATTGATATAATCTTTTTGAACTACGGAATACTAATAACAGATGAGCTGAGATAATAGACAGGGAGGATAACCATGACCTATAAGACACAGGGAGTCTGCTCTTCGCAGATTTCATTTGAAATTGTAGATAATAAGGTTCACGATGTGAAGTTTACGGGTGGCTGCAATGGGAACACCCAGGGGGTTGCAGCCTTGATTGAAGGGATGGATGTAGAAGAAGCGATTCAGCGTATCGAGGGTATCCATTGTGGTTTTCGCTCTACTTCCTGTCCGGATCAATTATCAAAGGCACTGAAAGCGGCTATTGCCGGATCAAACTAAATCCCTGTGCGTACAGCCGGGGCAATCACATCTGTCAGGAGGTAGAAATGAAACGAATTATCCTTACCGGAGGCGGTACTGCCGGACATGTTACACCTAATATCGCACTGATTCCAAGACTGCAGGAGGAAGGATATGATATACACTATATCGGCTCTTACAATGGAATTGAGAAAAAGCTGATGGAAGATATGAAGATTCCTTATCATGGTATTTCTTCCGGAAAATTAAGACGTTATTTTGATGTAAAGAATTTCTCGGACCCATTTCGGGTCATAAAGGGTTATGGTGAGGCCGCCCGGCTGATGAAAAGCTTAAAGCCGGATGTGGTATTCAGTAAGGGCGGATTTGTATCGGTACCAGTGGTAATTGCAGCAAAGAATCATAAGGTGCCGGCCATTATTCATGAGTCGGATATGACGCCGGGACTTGCCAACAAAATCTGTATTCCCTCTGCCGTAAAGATTTGTTGTAATTTTCCGGAGGCTATGGCGCATCTGCCAAAGGAGAAAGCCGTTTTGACCGGTACACCAATCCGGCAGGAATTATTCCAGGGGAATCCGGTGGAGGCGGTTCAGTTTACCGGCTTATCAGCCAATAAGCCTACGATTCTGGTTGTAGGAGGAAGTGCGGGAAGCGTCAAAGTAAATGAAGCCATCCGCAGCTGTCTGGATGAACTGCTAAAGACCTATCAGGTTATTCATTTATGCGGAAAGGATAAAGTAGATCCGGTATATGAGAACCGGGCCGGTTATGTACAATATGAGTATATCAAGAAAGAATTAAGCTCTCTTCTGGCATTTGCAGATATTGTGATTTCCAGAGCCGGTGCCAACGCCATTTGCGAATTACAGGCATTGGCAAAGCCCAATGTGCTGATTCCGTTAGGCTCCAATGCCAGCCGGGGAGACCAGATTCTGAATGCGGAATCCTTCCAAAAGCAGGGCTTTAGTCATGTTCTTTTGGAGGAAAATCTCAACAATGAATCCTTGCTTGCTGCAATTTCCCAGGTGTACGAAAATCGTGCCGCATATAAGAAGGCCATGGAAGCCAGTCAAATGACGAATGCCATTGATATTATCATTGATTTGATTAATAATGCCTGTAAGACAAATACCCCGTAGAAAAGCTGGGTGGGAGTAAAGCGGTAAATAAAAAGATTATGGTGCAATCCTAAAAAGCAGATATTACTATTTGAGGTTTCCAAATCAAGCACATTGTAGTTTAAATCAATAATGCTGTTCCTCTAAAAATAATCATATTGTTGCAGGACACAAGTTATAGTGCTTAATAAAGTTCTTTAAGCTGCCTTGAAATACCAAAACCGCTTCTGACAGCTTATTAAAATCATTTGGATAATAGAGAGCACTATTTTTCTTTAATTTTTGTATGTTGCTTTTTTCCAAAACCTCTGCAACAAATTGAGAGCAGAAATATCGATTTTTCTGTCTCAAAGGGATTCCTATAATCCCTAAGACCACGCCTAATTTTGCATAGTGGTAAATGTCTTTGTTGGATTCAAATTCCAATAAGATTTTCTTCGCTTTTTGATAGGCCTTTTCTGATACTTCCAGTTCGTACATTAGGCAGGGACATGGCGTTCTCTCTGATTTTGCATACCTTGTGATTTTTTCGACCAAAAACCCTTTCCACACAAAACTGTAAAAAGTATTCAAATCCTCTTCCAATCCAATGGAAACATGTGTATAGAAGGATTGTTTGAAAAAACTTATTGCTTTTGAAGCGTTATCTGGAAATCTCATTAGCAAAATATTAACCTTATATTTTTTCATATTCCGTATACCTCTGTTTTGTTTTTACAATGCAAATTATAAACCGCCAAGGTATCAGTGTCGTAAAGTCGAACAGGTTCTTTGTTTACCCTGAGATTACCGCAGCATAAGGCAAATAACAAGCAGATGGGGTGAGATGTACTCCCAGCAGTCTTTATTGCCAAACAAAAACCGATGATTCGTGAGTGTTATTTCACAAAATCATCGGCTCTATATTCTACTTCAATGCTAAAATCCTTTGACCTTTAATTTCAACACTTTACTTTCTATTCTGCCGAAATTTATTCGGCGTCACACCATAATATTTTTTGAATACAGTTTGAAAATATCCCTGATTTGCATAATTGAGATAGGTACTGATTTGGACGATATTCATATCAGAATATTTGAGCAGCGCTTTAGCCTCTCTCATGCGGAATCGGGTGATATATTCCGTAATACTGAACCCAGTTTCTTTCCGAAATTTTGATGTAGTATATGCCCGGCTTTTATCAATAGCGGCGGCAACATCATCTACACCGATTGTCTCGCAGATATGACTTGAAATATATCGAATGCATTTATTGATTTCAGGAGAAATATCATTCGGCATTTGTGCCTGCGCCACACGCCTCGTGAAATCAATTAACATATTAAACTGTAAGTTTTTAATGGAATCAACAGATGTCAGATATTCACATTCTTGAATGTAGGCGTCTATAAGATAATATACCTGTTCAATATCCATGCCTCCCGGAATGGCGCCGTCTTTTCCGACTATTGTTACGGCTCGGATAAAGACATCCTTTGCCTGCCTAAGTATGTCATCAGATAACTTTCCTTCGGGAAGTTCCAGCTTTTGAATGGAATCTAAAAGGAATTTTCGCAGTTCGTCCTCATTTCCACGTTTTACATAGTCAAGCATTCTCTGCTCAAAAAAGTAGGTTTCTCTCTGACGTTGCTCGTCATGAGCAAGCGTAGCCTGTCTAACATATTGTGAGATGATTTCATCCTTAAAAGCTATTTCAGATACGGCAAAATGGTCTGTTACGGAAACTTCCTCTTGGTTTAAGATAAAATGCAAAAAAGCTAAAAGGTTAAGAAACTGATTGTAACTGTAACACGGCATTACCGTTAGCTGTTGTTCCAGTTCCTCTAATTTATCAGGGCTTATCCGGTGTAACAGCATGAAATTGCGAACCGTTTCTCTTTTTATAGGTGTGCTATATACAGGACCTATTAGAATACCTTCCTCATTTTCATGTAGTTTTATAAGACCGTAAAATCCGGTATCGGCTGCCGTATAAACTGCCGGATAACATTTTGAAGCATACAGTTTACTGATTATTTGAGAGGAGGCGCATATATCGCTTGGCAATCCTATAGAGAAAGTCGTGGTGTATTCATGCAGACACGAAATCGGTAAAAAATATGTAGAATAGAAGTATCGGCAAAATGAAGTTAAGTTAAGCATAAAACCTCCTGAATATCCAAATTTATAATACTATATCCGATTTTGAAAAAACTTGCAAGCGATATGGTATATAATAATATAAAAATTGGATTTATAAATGCTTAAATGCAAAGGAAGGAGTTTATAAGATGAAAAAAATTCTTCAAAACGAAGTTATTTCTTCACTGCTCATGATGGTTCTTGGTATTATTTTAATGGTGTGGCCGGGAGCGGCTATGGATGTTGCTTGCATGATAATCGGCTGTGGACTTATCATTGTTGGCGTTATCAGTTTGATTGTTCTCTTTGTCAGGCAAAAGAAAAGCGAAGAAAAGGGCATTGGTAAGGGTAGTATTATTGCCATCATGAAATCTGTTGTCATGGTAGTAGTCGGCATTATTCTGATAGCAAAAATGAAAACCATAGTTTCAATTCTGCCTTTTGTGATGGGGGTACTTATCATTGTCAACAGTGCAGTAAATGTTATCCAAGCCATCTTAAACAGAAAGCAGAGCGGCAAATGGGTAGTTTCATTAGTGATTGGACTTGCTACGGCTGTTATCGGAATTCTTATGGTAGCTAATCCTTTTGGTGCCGCCGTTTCTCAGATTTTCATATTGGGACTTGGTCTTGCGGTAGATGGAATAAGTAATTTGGCTAATGGTATGACAGTTAAGAAATGACGGTATTTTCCTGAATTAACTCTTTTGAAACTCGGTTCTAACTGAGAAACGACAGAGAAAATCTCTGTCGTTTCTTTATTTTATGGGTAGCGTAACCGTAAATCGGCTTCCTGTTCCAAGCTCGCTTTGTGCCGTGATACTGCCGCTGCACAGCTCGACAATCCGTTTTGCAATGGATAAACCAAGTCCCAAGCCCTGTCCTGCATGCGAAACATCGCCCTGATAGTAGGGGTCAAACAAATGAGTAAGCGTTTCTTCGCTCATGCCCTCGCCGGTGTCTGAAATCTGTACAATAATATTGTTGCCCTGCAAGGCAACTTCTGCCGATATTTCTCCGCCTATCGGTGTAAATTTCACGGCATTGCCGAGAAGATTCAGCCAAAGGTGCTGCATCAGATCCTTGTTGCCAACAAACATAGCGGGAGGAAATTCCCCGCTGAATTCGATTTTTTTATCCAGCCACGATTTAGAGAGAATAATGGCACATTGTCTAATCTGCTCGCTGATATCATACGACTGAGTATCTGTCACAATCTGCTGAGAAGACAGCTTGGAAAGCAGGATTGTATTGTTTGTCAGATTGGAAAGTCTTGAAGATTCTTCCACAATAATTTGCAGGTATTCCCGGCGTTGTTCGTCAGGAAGTTCCTTTTCAAGAAGCAGCGAAGCAAAACCATTGATTGAGGCAATCGGTGTCTTGAACTCGTGAGAATAGCTGTTAATGAAATCATTCCGCAGAACCTGCACGCTGGAAAGCTCGGCACACATTTTGTTAAAATCTTCATAAACCGGTGTCATCTGATCACCTTTTTTGCTTTCTATGCGGGTGTCGTAATTGCCGCCTGCTACACTGCTGATTCCTTCCGAAAGCGTATTGATTTCCCGAAGTCTCCGGTGGTATATAATGGTGTTCATCGGTACGATAATGAGAATAAAAATCACAAGAGTGCCCAGTGTTTCGTAACCGGCGGCCTCGTAGGTGTCTGATACATGGAAAAAGTCTTTTACAAACCATGTCATAAACATATAAGATGCTACGGCGGTAATCAGAATGATAAAGATTTGAATCAGCATTTGTGGTAAAAGCTTCCGGGTGATTTTAGAGATTTTCCACCTGTTCAAACTCGTCACTCCTTCCGTATGTCCGCTTTATAGCCGAGTCCTTTGATGGTAATGATGCCAAACTCGGTGATGTCTTTCAGCTTATTGCGGATTCTGCTGACATGGGTTTTCACCGTTTCCTCGCCGCTTTCTGCATTCATCCCCCAAATGCTGTCGAGGAGCTGTTCCTTTGAAAAAATACGGTCGGGGTAAGAAAGCAGCTTGAAAAGCAGGTCAAATTCCTTTTTCGGGAACTCAATGTATTCGTTACAGGTATAGATTGCATACTTTTCAGAATCCACCGTTACGCCGCCGATTTCGATTTTCTTACTCTGTGCGATATTCGAGCGGCGCAAAAGTGCAGACACTCTCCACAAAAGCTCGTCGCTGCTAAATGGCTTTGTCATATAGTCGTCTGTGCCGAGAGAAAAGCCATGCTGCTTATCGTCCAGCGACTCCTTTGCCGTCAGCAGTAAAAAAGGTGTTGTATAGCCCTCGTCGCGAACCGTTTTCAAAAGCTCATAGCCGTCCATGCGTGGCATCATAATATCCGCCACAATCATGTCTACACCGCCTTTATGAATCGTTTCCATTGCCTCCATGCCGTCACAGGCAGTGATAACGGTATATAAATCGCCCAGCCTTGCAGCGGTCAGCAGTCGCATATTGCGCTCATCCTCCACAACCAGTATCGTTGCCATTTTCTCATCTCCTTTTTTCTATTTTATCACATCTTTTTGTCTTTCGTATGATAAACTGAAACTTTCGCCTTTATTCCACCGATTTTAGTGATTCTGCCATGCGAATCTTTTTCAGTTTTATCCGCATTACAACTTGTACAAGTAAGGCAAAAGCAATCGTAATTGCAATACTGAACAGATAACTGTACCACATAATCCGGCTGTCAAAGCAGATTCCGTCCGGCTTAATCTGTGCCATCACAAAGGCATGAAGAAAACGGCCGAGCAACAGTCCCAACAGCGTACCAGCGGAGGTCAGCAGATTGACCTCGCGGAATACATAAGCGGAAGATTCATTGTTAAAGAAGCCAAGCACTTTAATCGTGGCAATTTCCCGTATCCGTTCTCCAATATTGATATTGATTAGATTGAATAGCACAATAAACGCCAAAATTCCTGCACAAAAGATAATCAGTATAACCACAAGATTCAAGCTGGAAAAAGAGGTTTCAATTGTTTCTTGCATATCCTTATTCAGCGACACATAGCTCACATCGGCATCACCTTGCAGTTTAGCAAGGTCAATATCTGCATCAGCAGTAAACTTAACATAGGCGGCATTCTCCAGTGCTTCTCCGCAGAGGTCTGCCATTGTATCCTTGGAAACAAACAGATAATTGCCGATGTAATTATCAAATATGCCTGTTATTTTGACCGTAACTTGACGAAGAGAAGCGTCAGTCAGCGTTACCATTTCGCCGCTTTCTACGCCAAGCGTATCCGCAATGCCGCGGCATAGAATAATCTCACCATTCCCCGGATAGGTCACAGATGTATCTTGATTGTGCAAATCCATATACCCTGCAAGGCTGCTGTCAGATATCGCCGTAATATTCACGCTCCTGGTCCCGCTGTTCGCCGTAATATCCGCATTGTATACTGATAGAAATAATGCGGATTCTATATCGTTATGCCGATGTATAAATTCCTCCTGTTGTGTTTGATTAAGTGAATCGGAAAAAGTAATCTCCGCGTCATAGAGGTTAATCTCTCCGTACTGATAATCCGTAACATTCTGAATGGAGTCCCGGATGCCAAAGCCGGTCAAAAGCAAAGCCGTACAGCCGCTGATACCGAGGATCATTAGGAAAAATCGTTGTTTATAGCGAATGACATTGCGTAGTGATACCTTGTGTAGAAAGCTGATCTTCCGCCACAGCTTAAAATGCTCAACAAAAATCCGCTTGCCGCTTTTTGGCGTTTTCGGGCGCAGGATGGAAGCCGGAACATCCCGTAGCACATTGCGGCAGCAAAGAACTGTAACCCCTGCAGTACAAAGCATAGCAATTGCCAGGGATAGAACATACATGATTGGTGAGAAGGAGTAAAGCAGAGTGTCTGCAAAATTGTAGACGGTTGTATAGGCATTCCAAAATATCATCGGTATGAATGCTGTACCGACAAAAAAGCCCAAAACGCTGCCGATTAGCCCTGCAGAAGCGGCATAGAAAAGATATTTGCTGCAGATTTTTCCTTTGCCGTAGCCTATGGCTTTGAGTACGCCAATCTGCGTCCGTTGCTCCTCAATCATCCTTGTCATGGTAGTTACGCAGACCAAAGCGGAGACAAGGAAGAAAAATGCCGGAAATACGACGGAAATGTTTTCGATGATGGTGGAGTCCTGCTCAAAGGCGGCATATCCCGCATTATCCGTCCGTGTCAGTGTATAGACGGAGGTTGGTTCTATGGCGTCTACTTCTGCCTGCACCTCTGCAAGCTCGCTATAATGCTCTGCAAGTTCATTTTCCGCCTCGGCAAAAGCAGCGTCAATTTCAGAAAACATCTGTGTATAATACGGATTTTCCGGCGTGGCGGGCTGTCCCATAGCGGTTAGTTGCTTTGCCGCTTCTTCGATGGCATTGTTCTTTTGTGCAGTCAGCTCCGCAGCAGCGTTGTCAAGTTCTGCTTTGGCTTCATCCACTTCGCTCTGAGCGTCAGAGACGATTTGAGTGTATCGAATCTTCGCCGCCGTTTCCGCAATTGTAGTGACGGCATCTTTCTTGTCTGCAATCTCGTCTTTATATTGATTGCTATATGCCGCTCCACAATCAGAAAGGGAAACGTAAAGTTCTGTGTAATAGTCTGCCGTAAAGCAGGCTTCGGTTACAAAAACAAATGTCGCGATTTTTCCGTCGCCAAGGGAAGTCATTCCACGGTCAGCGCTGATATACAACGGTGTGGTGACCCTGCCAACAACCAAAAAAGAGGATGTATTGAAAGAGGATACCGCTTCCTCGCTGTTTTCGTCTGAAAAAGAAAGGAATTTTCCAATGATATCTTCATCAAAGTAATCCGCATCCACAACACACTCATTTTCCTTTTCGGGCATTCTGCCCGATACAAGGCGCGGAATGTTGATACTGTCTGTAATGGAATGAACACGCACCGGTGTGTCGTTTCCGTTTATCAGAATGAGAACATCTTCATTCAATGCTCCTTCTGCCTGGGAGATGTGTTCATCCTCAAAAAACGCTGTGGCACTGTCTTTGGCAAATCCGACAGAGGACAGAAAACGGAAATCATAAAAATTCTGTGTTTCAAAATACGTTCCTGCGGTTTCGGTCAATGCTGGACGACAGGCACGAAGTCCCGCAAAGAAACCGACGCCCAGGGCGATAATCACGAGAATCGCCAGATAACGGGTAAAGCTGTTTTTAATTTCCCGAACTGTAGATTTGAAAAATGTATCCATCCTGCTCACCACTCAATCTGCTCAATCGGCATAGGTGCGGGATTGGTTAAAGTCGACTCAATCGCTCCGCTTTTGACACGAATCACACGATCTGCCATATCGCAGAGCGCGGAGTTGTGGGTGACGATGACTATGGTCATGCCCGTTTTACGACAAGTGTCCTGCAACAGTTTAAGGACTGCTTTTCCAGTATTGTAATCCAATGCCCCAGTAGGTTCGTCGCATAGGAGCAGCTTCGGTTTTTTTGCAAGCGCACGGGCAATCGCCACGCGCTGTTGTTCGCCGCCGGATAGCTGTGCGGGAAAATTGTCCTTTCTGTCTGCCAGACCGACCTCCGCAATCACTTCTGCCGGGTCGGCATGTTCCTTGCAGATTTGTACAGCAAGTTCTACATTTTCTAATGCAGTCAGATTGGGAATCAGGTTGTAAAACTGAAAAACAAAGCCAATCTCGTAACGACGATAGGCGGTAAGCTGTTTTTCCTTATAGGCGGAAATATCCTGACCATCCAGCCAAACCGCACCCCCGGACATGGTATCCATTCCACCGAGGATGTTCAGTATCGTTGTTTTTCCTGCACCCGACGCACCGACAATCACGCAGATTTCTCCTTGTTTTATAGAGAAACTGGCATCCTTCAATGCATGAATTTCCACCTCTCCTACTTTATATGTTTTTTCGACCTTTTCGAAAGCGATAAACTCCGGCATATATTGACCTCCCATATTGCAAATAATAAAAAGAGACTTCTAAACTTCGCACTTATTATATATGCTTGGCGTACCTGCTTCGTAAAGAAAAGGAGGCGTTTTGTTTACCTTGAGTTTACCTGCCCTACATCATTCCATTGCCCTTTGTCAAACAAGCGGGGGATTTGTTGTAATGCGGCAGGGTGGATTTTTGCAGCAGCATATTACCAGCAGTGCATGGGAATGGCTGTCTGCCAATAGGAATAGAACCATTCCACCCATGCCATTCCCATAGCAAAGACAGTGATTAAAAAGGTCAAAAAGATACCCCAGCCATCATATTTTGCTTTATCGGAACGAAAGGTACTGCTTAGTACTTCTATGCCTAAGGATATCATGGCTAAGGGCCATAAGCGCCAGATGATATCATAGGTCAATGTCGGGACAAAAAGACGAGCCAGAAATACACCGCCAAATAACACCAAAATAATGCCCAAAGTAATCGTCCCCACTTTATGGGTTCTTTTTATAATTGGATTTTTTTCATTTTTCATTGCTTGTTCTTCCATGGTTTTTCCTCGCATTGTAATTGTAATCATATTTATAAACTTGTAGCAATAAGACCCTTATTAAGGGGCTAGTAATACATCACAAAGGGCTTTCCGAGTTGCTGTCTGGAGTCGGCAGCTCGGAAGCCGGGGTAGAAACAGGTGTCGTTTGTGCTGCCGCCGGCTCTTTTTCTGTATCATGTATTTGATTTCCGGTCTGCTTTGCTTGTAAAGGCCCTATGGATGGGTCTATAGTGTGTGGGTTCGTTTCCTCCAGTGCTTCCTTTTTCCCCTGAATCAGTTTGATTCCAATCAAAATCAACATAACGGCAACTGCCATTTTCGGAAGGTAGTGTAGAATCGGTGAAAGATAATCCCACAGGAAATCCGGCATCATCCATATAAAGCTTTTTATTAATAGTATGATACCAAAGAAAATCAGTAGGGCGGCAGCCAGCTTCTGTATATTTCGGGACAGATGCGGTCCATCATGGGGGGCTGGTATATAATGGTCCTCCAGCTCCATGAATGCAGAATCCGGCATCCCGGCAAGATTATGCACATGGAAGAAGGAATAAATCCAAATAATTATCATGACAAATATTAATTCGCTAAGCTCTGCAAAGGTCGCCAACATAAAGGTTCCCATGAACATAATTAAGAGGGAGAGTCCCATTTTCATAAATCCCATATACATTTCTCCGGCCCCCGGAATCAGCGAGCATAAAAAGGTTAAAAACCGATTTCTTTTTCTTTTCATTTTCTCTTTCCTTTCATAATAAAAATCCGTTAAACTCCGTTTGGAACTGATATCTAATTGTTTTCTCTGCTAAAGTGTTCTTTCAGTGTATCCAATGGATGCAGAAGCTGCTCCGATATGGTATCCATCTGCTGCAAAAGCTGGCTGGACGCAGCATTCCAACAGTCAAAAATGTCGTTGTGCTGCTCTTGATTTTCTGCATTTGCTGTATTTGGCTCACCCTGAACGGAAACCGGAAGCAGGAATAGCAGAATTATGGCGGCTGCCATGGCTCCTATTATTTTTATTTTATAAACCAGTAGCTGCTGCCGGATATTTTTCTTTTTTTCCCCTTCAATTTGTTGAAGAATCTGTCCTTTCAGGTACATGGGAGCCTTTAGCATGGCATTGTTTTCAATTTCATCTATAAAATCCAGTAATTCTTCGTCTGATAGATAGTCATCATTCATATCAAGGCCCCTCCTTTCGATAGATATCTTTTAACATGCTCCTTGCTCTGTAAATCTGCGTCTGAACCGTCTTTAATTTTCGATGGAGCTTATTTGCTATTTCCTCCGGGCTTTCTTCCTCGTAAAAGTATAGAACCGCGACCGCTGAATAGGGCGGCTTCAGACTTTGGCAGCGTTCCAGTAAAGTGCTGCGTACCGTCGTTTCGTAAGCTATCTGCTCCGGAATGCCCTCCCGGCTTTGGAATAACTGCATTTCTTCCCAGTCCCATGGCTCTGACCGCCGTTTGGCAGATTTTAAATAGTCCTTGCATTTATTTATGGCAATCCGGCACAGCCATGCTTTTTCGTTGTTTCCGTCAAAATGGTCCAGGCTGCGGTAGGCGGACAGAAAGGTATCCTGGGTCAGGTCTTCTGCTGCAAAATAATCACCGGTGGTCTTATAGCAGATGGAAAATATTAAGTTCTGGTATCGGTCAATCAGCGCTGTAATATTGACGTTCAACTGTATTCTGCCCGCCTCCTTTTGTTGTTCTAATTATTATAACGAATCTGCCAGTAAATTATCTTCAATTATTTTAATTTAATTAACGGCGGTTTAAATCATTGGGGGTGGATTGAAAGGGGAATTTCGAGGGATTTTTTGCGTTCAGGATTGATTTCAGTGCATTTAGGACAAAAACGTTCACAGCGCCCGAATTATGCTATACTTTTTACAGTTGAAGGTTTCTACTAGGGGTGGGACTGACAGCTGGAATTCATAGTTTCCTGTCCGTAGGACGAGGAAGACAAAGGGGCTGCCTTGTGCAGCCCCTTTGGAGATAAAAAAGAAAAAGTGTGATGGCTGTTCCTAAAAATATAAATAATTTTGTGATGTAGGTTGCGATTTTCATTTGTTCCGCATATAATAAAAACGTGATTATGAAACACAAAAACCATAATAAAAGTGTGAGGAAATTTATCTATGGAACGATTAATTTTGAATAAGCTGCTGGATTGGAAGGCTTCACCCTATCGCAAACCGCTGATTTTAAAGGGAGTACGCCAAGTGGGTAAGACCTGGATTCTCAGGGAGTTTGGCAGACGGTATTATGAAAATACAGCGTACTTTAACTTCGATGAAAATGAGGAATATAAGCAGTTTTTTGAAACCACCAAGGATGTAGACCGCATCCTGCAGAATTTAATGCTGGCCAGTGGACAGAAGATTGTGCCGGAAACGACACTTATTATCTTCGACGAGGTACAGGACTGCCCCAAGGTTATCAATTCCATGAAGTATTTCTGTGAGAATGCGCCACAGTATCACGTAGCCTGTGCCGGTTCTCTGCTGGGGATTGCCCTGGCAAAGCCATCCTCCTTCCCGGTGGGCAAGGTTAACTTTATGCAGATTGACCCTATGACCTTCTCTGAATTTCTGCTTGCTAACGGTGACAAGAATCTTGCTCAGTATTTGGAAGGTGTGGATACTATAGAACCGCTTCCGGATGCGTTTTTCAATCCTCTCTATGAGAAATTGAAGATGTATTATGTCACTGGTGGTATGCCGGAGCCTGTTTTGATGTGGACAGAGGCACGAGATGTGGCGGCTATGCAGGAGGCCTTGTCTGGAATTATTGGTGCCTATGAACGGGACTTTGCCAAACATCCCAACATCAGTGAGTTTCCGAAAATCTCGATGATTTGGAAATCCATTCCATCTCAGTTAGCAAGGGAAAACAAGAAGTTTATTTATAAAGCTGTTAAAGAAGGCGCCCGCGCCCGTGAATATGAGGATGCTTTGCAGTGGCTGGTGGATACCAGGCTGGTGCATAAGATTTATCGCAGCGCTGCACCCGGTCTGCCAGTGGCTGCCTATGATGACCTGTCTGCCTTTAAGATTTATCTGGTGGATGTGGGTCTGCTTCGCCGCCTGGCGCAGCTGTCACCTACGGCTTTCGGAGAGGGCAACCGCCTATTTACTGAATTCAAGGGCGCACTGACCGAGAACTTTGTATTGCAGACATTGATTACCCAGTTTGAAGTGGCTCCCCGGTATTGGACGCAGAGCAATCCGCCGTATGAGGTAGATTTCCTGATTCAGCGGGAGAATGATATCTTCCCTGTTGAGGTCAAGTCCGAGGCCAACACGACTAGCAGAAGTCTTAGGAAATTCAAGGAGCTATTTTCAGAACAGGTCAAGCTCCGCGTCCGGTTTTCTCTGGACAATTTGAAATTAGATGATGATGTTCTAAATATTCCGCTATTCATGGCAGACCAGGCAGACCGGTTGATTGGACTGGCATTGGAGCAGAAAACGAATTGTCTTTGAAAGAAGCAATCGAAACAGAAAAATTATTTCCAAATAGTATTCCTTTTGCTATAATAAATCAATAAAGACATGGATGTATATTGTATCAGCAGACAGAGTACAAGGAGGAGAACATGTTAGGGATTATTGGAGCAATGGACGAGGAAGTAGATAAGCTGAAGGCGAAGATGGAGCAGGTTCAGGTAAAGAAAAAGGCTTCTATGGAATTCTATCAGGGAACCCTTCAGGGAAAAGATGTGGTAGTGGTTCGTTCCGGAATCGGAAAAGTAAATGCAGGCATCTGCGCACAGATTCTGGCGGATGACTATCATGTAGACGGTATTGTGAATACCGGAATCGCAGGTTCCCTGCGGGCGGAGATTAATATCGGAGATATTGTGATTTCTACAGATGCAGTACAGCATGATATGGATGCGCTTGCTTTTGGTTATCCCATGGGGCAGATTCCCCGGATGGATACCCTGGCATTTCCGGCGGATAACCGATTGGCGGAGCTGGCAGAGCGCAGCTGTAAGAAGGTGCTTCCGGACCTAAGTGTATTTCGGGGCAGAGTGGCAACCGGTGATGAATTTGTAGCGAGCAAGGAGCGGAAGGAAGCTATTTTACAGGAGTTCCAGGCGTACTGCTGTGAGATGGAAGGAGCTGCGATTGCACAGGCGGCATATTTGAATCAGGTGCCATTTGTGATTATCCGGGCGATTTCTGACAAGGCGGACGACAGCGCCCATATGGACTATCCGGCATTTGAAGCCATGGCAATTGAGAATTCCGTAAAGCTGATTATGGAAATGGTGGTGAATGGATAATGGAGAAGATAACAAGCTTTACAATCGATCATTTGAAATTATTACCGGGCGTATATGTATCCCGAAAGGATACTATCGGTGCGGAAACGGTAACGACCTTTGATATCCGGATGACCCGGCCGAACTTTGAGCCGGTGATGAATACGGCTGAGGTACATACCATAGAGCATCTGGCAGCGACCTTCCTGCGGAATGATGCGGAATATGGAGAGCGGGTGTTGTATTTTGGACCCATGGGTTGTCGGACGGGCTTTTATCTGCTGCTGGCAGGGGACCTGGAATCGAAGGATATTCTTCCACTGATAACAAGGCTCTATCAGTTTATGGCGGACTTTCATGATGCAGTTCCGGGGGCGGCGGCCAAGGACTGTGGGAATTATCTGGACATGAATCTTCCGATGGCAAATTATCTGGCGAAGCGGTTTCTGGAGGAAGTGCTGCAGAATATTACGGAGGAACGGCTGATTTATCCGGAATAAGGAAAATGGGTTATAATAATAAAAGTGAAATAATTGTTACAGAAATGTAATAATTACTGGTGGATTCACCAAAGAAAGACTTCCGGCGGAGGTCTTTTTTTGGTTCATATTCCGAGTAGTAAAAGGAAGTGCAGGTTGTTATAATTTTTACAGGTAAGGAATCCTATGGAATCCATTCTGTATAAATTGTTACATGAACAATAGGGTTAAAGAGTGAAATTATTTAGTAATGATGCCTGGAAAGACAGGATAAAGAGTCCTAAATGTCACATAGAACAAGAATCTTCTAAGATAGAAACGCGGCAGGATAAGGGGAGAATAACATGAGATATGGAATTGGAAAACTGACAGTATGCATGTTAAGCGTATGCTTATTAATGGGATGCAGCAATAGGACAAGTCCGGATACAGAATCAGAGACGGAAGCTGTCAGTGAGAATCAGACGGCCACATCTGCTCCATCCACGGAGGAGCCTGTTGTAATAGATGCAGAGCTGCAGGCATTTTATGAGGATTATGTGGAACAGAAGGGGGAGACGGAACCATATAAAAATGGGAAATGGGCCATAGAGGATATCGATGCGGATGGAGTCGGGGAGTTGATTCTTACAGCACCGAATGGATGGCTTTCCGTAGTCCGGTACCAGGAGGGGGAAGCAGTTGTCATGTACGAGAATAAGTATTCTACACTTCTTGAGAACGGCATGATACGATACTACAGCTTCTATGGCGGACATCAGGGACAGCAGTATGGTGAATGGTATCGGTTTTACAAGCCGATAAGGGGAGAATACCGGGAAGAGGCGGTAATGCACCGATATGATACGACAGAGGATGAATATAATACGATTTTTGGTGAAAATGACTGGTATGAAATGGACAAAGGGGAAGGGCTTCAGGACATTTCCCAGGAAGAATGGACGGACAGCCTGAAGGAATATCTGGAATATCCAAGAGCAGAGCTTGCATTTCAAGGTATGTCCGGTGAAGAAAAGCGGCTTCTTGCATTTCAGAATGAGACAGAAGCATACCAGGCATTCCTGAATGGAGAATGCGGAGTAGTTTTGAGCGACACCTATACGGATGATATTCAGTATCTGGCGTCTTGTCTCACAGAGGGAGAAGAATATACCTTGTATGATATTTTGAACCGGCTGAATAATGAACCATGGCGGTATGAGGTGGAGGAATACGGAAAAAGAGCCTCCTTTTGGGTGAACTATGGGACAGATATTTCGTATACCTATATTGATTGCGGGCGGGATGGCAGAAAGGAATTGGCATTAAGGCTTGGAAGGTCGTCTGCTGACTATTTTCAGGGAATCTATATCCTCCAGTACCGGGATAACCAGCTATATCTCTGCTATGGAATTGATAGTTGGTCCAGGAGACATGTTTGGATGAACCAGTATGGTTATCTAGGGGAGGATGGTTCCGGCGGTGCCTGGCTTCATGGTGGAATGGATATATTGCTTGATGGGGAAGGCGTCAGCCACAGGATATGGGAATATACCATCCGGTTTCAGAACTATAATTTTACTTATTACGATGATGATTCTACAGCTGGTCTTTTGCATGAGGCAGAAGCAGCATGGATGGAGGAGCATGATATTAACACTTCCTATGCATTGGCGGGATTATCCATTCAAATGAGTATTGTGGATGGAAACTATTATTATACCTATGATTATTCTCCGGATTGCGAAAAAGCAGAGGATATAGAAAGCTTTATTCAGAGCTGTGAAGAAGCAGGAGTTTCATTTAGTTCCGAATCGGAGCTGGCAGCTGCCATTCAGGCAAGAGAAGAGGAGTTTGACGCAGCTGCAATCGCAAAGGACAGAAATGAACTGATTTGGATGGAGATTGTTTTTTCAGAGGATGAATAAAGCATATATGGGAATCAGGGGGTAATGCTATGATACGTTTTTATAATGGCAAGGTGCTTACCATGAATCGGGAAATGGAGATTCATGAAGACTATGAGGTATGGGTAAATGGAACTCAGATTGTTTATGTGGGACCGAAGCCTTTCGGGGCAGATGAGAAAGGGGGCTTAAAGAAAGCGGATATTCGGTTTTCGGATTTTGACGGCAGCTTTGAGCGGGAGATAGATTTAAAAGGGAATCTGTTAATGCCCGGCTTTAAGAATGCGCATACGCACTCGCCTATGACCTTTCTGCGCTCCTATGCGGATGACCTGCCCTTGCAGGAATGGCTGCATCAACAGGTATTTCCCATGGAAGCGAAGCTGACGCCAGATATGATTTATCATTTTACCCGGCTGGCGGTACTGGAATATCTGACCAGTGGAATCACCGCCAGCTTTGATATGTATGTGGAGCCGGAGGCCAATGCAAATGCAAATGTTGACATGGGATTCCGGACGGTACTATGCGGCACTTTAAATGATTTTAAGGATACTGTTTCGGAGCTGGAAGGCTTTTATCAAAGATATAATCAGTACCATCCGTTGATTCGGTATCAGCTGGGATTTCACGCAGAGTATACGACCTCGGAACCATTATTAAGGGATTTGGCGGCGTTGGCAAATCAGCTTCAGGCACCGGTCTATACGCATTTGTCCGAGACAAAGCAGGAAGTGGAGCAGTGCTGGCAACGATATGGGAAAAGTCCCGTAGAACTACTGTCAGACCTTGGCATATGGAACTATGGCGGTGGTGGCTTTCATTGCGTTCACGTATCGGACCGGGATATGGATATCTTAAAGGAGCGGGGGATTTATGCTGTGACCAATCCAGCCAGCAATGCCAAGCTGGCAAGCGGCATCGCACCGATTATTTCCATGCAGGAAAAGGGTATTCCGCTTGCCATCGGTACTGATGGCCCGGCAAGCAATAATTGTCTGGACATGTTTCGGGAAATGTTCTTAGTGACGGCACTTGCCAAGCTTCGGGAAGCGGATGCTTCCGCCTGTCCGGCAGAACAGGTATTGCAGATGGGGACGGTGGGAGGCGCAAGGGCAATGGGACTGACAGACTGTGACTGCATCGCAGAGGAAAAGCAGGCGGATTTGATTGTCATTGACCTTCACCAGCCAAACATGCAGCCGGAGCATAATATCATTAAGAATCTGGTCTACAGCGGTTCTAAGCAGAATGTGAAGCTGACTATGATTGCCGGAAGGATTCTGTATGAGGACGGGCAGTTTTATGTGGGAGAAGAGCCGGAACGGATTTATGAGAAGGTGCGGGCATATACTTCCATTTTGGGGAATTGAGTATTTGAAGAAGTCGAACCAATTTTCCTAATGTCTGGAAAACATAGGTGATATTCAAAATGCAGAATACAGCGATAAAGAAAGGGAATAAAGTCATGAAAAGAATAGAAAAGCTTAGTGAAAACCACCACATAGAGCGATTATTATACCAAATGACAGCAGGCATAATTTTTATAGCAATGCTTTCTTTGCTTTCTGCCTGTCAGTCTGATGCAGCGATAAGCTCGGAAGAAGGGAATGCATCGGAATCTGCTTTTGACGCAGAAGTACAGTCCATGCAGGCTCTGACAGAAGAACCCCTATCTTCTTCCGATTACATATATGAAGAATTAGAGGATGGTACCCTTCGGCTTGTTGCATACCAGCCGGGAAGGCCTTGTCCTCAGGGAGCTGTACTGGAGGTGCCGGCAGAGCTGGATGGTAAGAAGGTAACCGTAATCGGTGAGGGCTGCTTTGCGGATGAGGAGGCCTTTGAAAGCGGGTATGCTCCCAGGGTCGTGGTTTCCTTACCGGAAGGGATTACAACTATAGAAGACCATATCCTCAATCGGTGGGTGAGAAAGCTTGAGGTTCCGGATAGTGTAACGGAGATTGCGGAAGAAGCATTTTATTGGCTATATCAGGAGAGGGAATGGAAGGCGTTAAATGATATTATCATTTGCTGCTCCAGGGCTTCTTTAGCAGAGCAGTATGCCAGAGGCAGGAAGCTTCGGTATATCTATCCGGATGATGACTGGAGAAAGGATGAGGCCTTTTTGGAGCTGCAGGATAGGAAGGAGTATCAATATTTTGAGCAGTACCGGATAGAGGGTACGTTGACAGACTTTGTTGTAATTGAGTATTGGGATAATGAAGCTTCCAGCTCCTGGTGGCTATATGATTTGGTTGTATTGGATAAAAGCTCTGGAGAAGAGGTGCAGCGGCTTCAACAAAAAGATGCTGAATTTCCATATCAAGGTTACTATGGGCGTAATCTGATTGACGAGGGGGATGCGGATTTTGACGGGGAACCGGATCTGCTGCTGTTCCAGGACACCATTGGTAATCAGGAAGCAGCGATTTATCGTTGCTATCACTGGGATGAGGTTCAGAGACAGTATGTAGAATATGAGAGCTTTTGTGGTATCCGTAATCCTCATATTGATGAGGAGGCTCAAGTAATAAGAGGCTTTTCCAGGGGCAGTGCAACCACTCATTATGAATCGATATATGTATTCCGAAATGGTGAATTTATCTTAGTGGAGGAGAAGGAGGTAATATTTACGGAGTAAGGCAATGAACTCAAGAAGCTGGTAAGGACTAATTCATATTTCATAAATCTATATCCTCCAGGGCTTCTGAAAAACTACTATATCGTTTTGTATCTGGATTTCTGCTAATACGTTTTGCATCTTCTATGGCTTCCATTACCTCTGGTTTGAGTTCTGGATATTTTACTACAATTGACATACAATGTTAATCAATCTGACATTAAACGTATATAATATCATTTATTAGGCTATCTTCAAATACAAAACTATCCAATCATCAGTTCTCTGAATACCATATAATATAGATGATAAGGGTAGAATGTCGTCACTCTATGGTTTCATTTGTCGACTTTCTTAAGTTGCAATGAAAAGAGAATCAATGCAATACTAGACAGGAACAGAACTGAGCGCAGCAGGACTGTTCCTGTTTGTGATTTTGAAATACAGGCACAAGCATAATTTCAGAAGTAAATAATAAGATAGGGGGAAACAATTATGCAGAAATTATGGATGATGTTAGGGGAGCAGAGCCTTTTTGTATATGTGATTGCCGGAGTTTGTATCTGGGGAGTTTTAAGTAAGCTGTTACTACAGGGAAAACTGCACCGGCTGGTGAAGGAATCCGAGCGGATGGCATCTACAACGAAACGGCAGATACGAACCATACGGAATCATTATGAGAACAGTCTGAATATGGATTTGCAGGTACATAATATACAGGCATTTGTGGACAAGCATCTGATGAAGCTGCGAATGTGTGGAATACCCATACGGATATGGGATGGTATGACCTTAGAAGCGGCGCTGCTTGCTGTAGCGGCAGGAGGAATCGGCGTGATTAATACCATTCATAAGGGCTATGGAGAAGAGGTGGTATTTAATATTCTCTTTGCTACCATCATTTCCTGTGCATGTTTGCTGAGTCTGGAGAATATATTTCGAATAGAGAATTCCATAGACCGGCTGCAGGCGAATATTGAGGATTATCTGGAAAATAATCTGAAAAACCGGCTGGGTCGCCCACTCGTTAACCGTCAGAACCGAAGCCAGCGGCTGGCTGCTGTTACCACAGAGGTCTTGTCAGAGGCTTCCAATTCTTCAGGAGAGACGGTATCAGAAGAGCCGAAAGGAAGAGTGGACCGAACCCAGACAGCCTCAGGAGGGCGGGCAGAATCCCGCCCCCTCGACCGTGACAGTGCGTCAGATGCGGGAGCCTCCGAAGAAGCCTGTCAGGACATACCGGAGTATGAGATGAAGGAGCTGGCGGAACGTGAGGCGGCAGCAGGGCGGGAAGCAGAGGTAGTGGCACAGGTCTTACGGAATTTCTTCTCAAGTTAAATGAAGAAGGGACTGGTATGGTGAAAAAGAGAATACATCAACTCATGACAGGAATCAGCCTGATACTTCTGACCATCGGCATGACAGGCTGTGAAGCAATTAAGGTTGTGGACACCAATGAACCGGACAGGTCTGCCACAGAACAATTGGCAGAGGACAGTACAGCAGAGGGAGGACAGGAGGAGGAGGCTTCGGTATCAGAGCTTCCGTCAGCGCCTGCCACAGAAGTAGTGGACCGGCCGATAGACGAGTACGACCAGATTAGCAACCAGCTAGAGGCATGGTGGTTTAAGCGGAATGACCAGCATCTTCCATCCGGCTGCCAGGAGGATTTTGATATCAGTCAATATCATGGATATTATGTGAATCATGAGGCGCAGGACAATGTGATTTACCTGACCTTTGACTGTGGATATGAGAACGGATATACAGCCGAGATTCTGGATACATTAAAGGAACAGAATGTAAGGGCTGTATTTTTCGTGACCCAGACCTATATCCGGGATAATCCGGAGCTGGTAATCCGTATGAAGGAAGAAGGGCATTTTGTGGGAAATCATACCATAACCCATCCAAGTCTGCCTGGACTGTCTATTGAAAAGCAAAAGGAAGAGATTCAAGGATGCGCGGCTTATATGAAGGAGGCGACCGGCTATGACATGGACCCCTATATCCGCCCGCCCAAGGGAGAATATAGTGAGCGGACGCTGCAGTTATGCGAAGACCTGGGATATTGCACCATTTTCTGGAGTATGGCATATCTGGATTATGAAGTGGATAACCAGCCTACACCCGATTATGTCTTGCAGCATTTTGATAAGTATTGTCATCCCGGCGCTATGCCATTGCTTCATAATGTGTCTAGTGCCAATACAAAGGCCCTTCCCCAGCTGATTATAAATCTTCGTGAGGCAGGCTACCGGTTTGGCACGATTGATGAATTTTGTCGGTTTGAGTAAAGGGCAAAATTGTCTAGTGATATATTTCATGTAATGCTTGAATTTCTAATGCTGGTTTGCTACAATAATTGAAGCAAAACCATGTAAGAAATATCAGTTTAGGTACAGACAGAATTACATTTGAAGAAGCCTAAGTGCGTATTTAAAAAGAGGATAGCCCTGATGCCGGATGAGCGGGAGCAGGGTGGGCATGGAGTGCCGCAATACAATAGGAAAAGTAAGGAGAGAAAGCAATGGATTACAATATCAGCTTTGATTACAGCAACGCCAGATTCATGGTCTCAGATGATAATCTGAAGGCAATGAGCAAGCGGGTATTAGATGCAAAGGAAGTGCTGGTCAACCGTACTGGCGCAGGGAAAGATTTTCTGGGATGGTTAGACCTTCCGGTCAATTATGATAAGGAAGAGTTTGAGAGAATTAAGAAAGCGGCCAAGAAGATTCAGAGTGATTCAGAGATTCTGATTGTCATTGGTATCGGCGGTTCTTATCTGGGTGCAAGAGCAGCCATTGAGGCATTACGCCACAGCTTCTATAATGTGATTGATAAGAATATGCGTAAGACCCCACAGATTTTCTTTGCAGGTAATAATATCAGTTCTACCTATCTGGAGCATTTGCTGGAAGTAGTTGGGGACCGGGATTTTTCCATTAATGTAATTTCCAAGTCTGGTACGACCACGGAGCCAGCCATTGCCTTCCGTTTATTTAAGCGTTTATTGATTGAGAAATATGGTCAGAAGGAAGCTGCCAAGAGAATCTATGCAACTACCGATAAGGCAAAAGGAGCATTGAAGCAGCTGGCAGATGCGGAAGGCTATGAAACCTTTGTCGTTCCGGATGATGTGGGCGGACGTTTCTCTGTATTGACCGCTGTCGGTCTGCTTCCAATCGCAGTATCCGGTGCGGATATAGACCGGTTAATGGAGGGTGCTGCATATTCCAGAAAGTATTGTCTGGAAAATGATTTTGACAATAATTATGCATTACAGTATGTCGCCCTGCGTAACATCCTGTTAGAGAAGGGCAAGACCATGGAGATTCTTGCAAACTATACTCCGTCTGTTCACTATATTGGTGAGTGGTGGAAGCAGCTGTTTGGTGAGTCTGAGGGTAAGGACGGAATGGGTCTGTTCCCGACAGCCGTTGACTTTACCACGGATTTGCATTCTCTGGGACAGTTTATTCAGGATGGGACGAAGAACCATATTGAAACGGTATTGGATGTTCAGAATCCAAGAAGAAAGATTATTATGGAGAAGGAAGATAATGATATTGATGGTATGAATTATCTTGCCGGAAGAACCGTTGATTATATTAATCAGCAGGCAATGAACGGAACTATCCTTGCTCATGTGGATGGTCAGATTCCGAACCTGAAGATTACGATTCCGCATATGGATGAGTATTGTCTGGGTGAGTTGTTCTATTTCTTTGAATTCTCCTGTGGTGTCAGCGGCTATGTATTGGGTGTGAATCCGTTCAATCAGCCGGGGGTGGAAAGCTACAAGAAGAACATGTTTGCTTTGCTTGGCAAGCCTGGTTATGAAGAAGAGCAGGAAAAACTGAGAGCCCGGTTAGAGCAGTAAAAGAATGAATATGTGTTAGCATATCAATAGAAAAAGCTTGATATTCTGTAATAAGAATGTTAGTATAATAGCAAAGGTGGTACTTGGTTGTGCCCCTTGCAAGATGTTGGATAAAAATAAACCGCACACTTTGCAGAGAGGGCGGTTTATTTTTTGTCCTTTTTATCGGAAATTATCTTATAAATAAGACCTATCAGAGCTACCAGGAACAATCCAATTTGGATTAATTCGTCATATGTAACATACATAGGCATCCCCCCTTTCTCAAGGGGACAACCGTTCCCACAAATATATTTTATTATAATACAAATAGATGTACAATAAACAAAAAATAAATAATAATAAATTTTTAAATAGATACCAAATTAAAACAAAAGGATTTCGTATTAAAAGGACTATAGAATTATATAAATATATCTATTCAAAGTTATTGCAAACAGGTATATAATAACCATAAAAGACCGACGAATCTTCGTATGACAGCAGGAGGAAGGGAGAAGAACAATGTATGTAAAGGTTACGTTAAAACAGCTTGGCAAAAAAAGAAATAAGTTTCAGGCAGTTCCCTTTGAGCTGGAGCATTCCCCGGCAAATGTAGGGGAACTGATTCGAGAGTGTGTGCATACCTGTGTAAAGGAATACAGAGTCAGAGCGGCCAAGGTGGAGCAGCCCATGACAGAGGCAGAGATAGAGGCACAGAAGGAGATTGGCAAGATTGCTTTTGGTATTCATTACAATGAAGGAAAGGTGAATGAACAGAAAGCGGCGGACACAGCTTTGCAGGCATATGAGGATGGGTTATTCCGCATATTTCGAAATGAGGAAGAACTGGGGGAAGCAGGGCAGGAGCTTCATCTGACAGAAGCGGATGTGCTGACACTGGTACGGTTAACGATGCTTTCCGGAAGCTATACATCTGTATATTGGTAAAAGTTGGATTGCAGAGTTTATTGATTTCCAAGGCAACCCTGCTGAAGTGACAGTGCCAATATGACAAATTTGGAAGGAGAAGTTGATATGTCAAATGAAATGATTTTATATCATGGAAGTAAAGAAATAGTCATGTCACCTGAAATTAGGACTCAAAAGTATAATAAAGATTTTTATTTTGGATTTTATTGTACCGTTTATTCCGAACAGGCAAAGCGCTGGGCAACTAGATTTAGTGGTGTGGGATATTTGAATGAATATTGCTATGTACCGAATAATTCTTTGAATGTAAAAATATTTTCAGAGATGACGGAAGAATGGCTGGATTTTATTGTGGCCTGTAGAAGTGGCAGTTCACACGATTATGATATTGTTGAAGGACCTATGGCGGATGATACTATATTCAATTATGTCCAGAATTTTCTTGATGGAAGAATCAGCAGAGAAGCATTCTGGAGTCTGGCAAAGTTTAAGAAGCCGACGCACCAGATTAGCTTTCATACGGCAGAGGCTTTGAAGACATTGCGGTTTCTGAAAGGGAGTGAAGTGAGAGATGAAGAATGATAATGCGTTATTTTTTACATGTAGTTTAATAGAGTTTATTGGAAGAAAACAGAAGCAGAGAAGGTCTGTTGTTGTAAGATATTTGGGAAAAGATACCATAAAACGAATATATGAATATGCAGATGTTTTTCATTGTGAGCCAATAGAAAAAGTTGCGGATGAATTTATTTGTGGATGTAATATTCCATCAAATACATTTGACAATATTGCTAAATGCAGATACGAAGTGCCGGATTATTGGACAATTGGAGAAGTATATGAACGATTAATTGAGGATATATCTGAGAACTCAGAGCGTAGCATTATTGAATGGATTATGGAGGTTTATTCCTCATGGATTGATGCTATAATATCGAATTATAATACAGATTTCTATTACCAGCCCCGGGATTACATCAGCGAATGCTATAAAGAGGGAAAAATATGTGCCTAGATGATTATCCGGAGCTTAAGACTTTGCTGCCGGATTACGTGTAAAAGGAGGACAAGAATGATATTAATAAAGATTATCTTTCCAGTATTTGGAATATTATTTGTAATAATTGGCGTGGTTTTGCTAGTGTTTTATAAGCGAATCAGTCAGGCGATACGAGATGCCCGGGAAATCAGCGGAAAAATCGTGGATTTCAAGGAAGTACGATACAAACGGCAGAATTCCGGTGGTTACCATATAACTTATGCGCCGGTTTATGAGTATTACTACAATGGGGAATTTCAAAGGTATACAAGCCCGGTGTCCACTTCGACGCCGGCCCCATTAGGAACATCCGTAACTCTTTATATTTCTGCTGACGGTCAAATCACAGAAAAATCAGAAGGAAAGCTTTTGCTGGTCGCAGGGATTATATTTGCTTCAGTAGGGGCTGTCTTTGTATTGGCATCTGTATTCTTTATATTCATCTGGGGCAGAATTATGCTTCCTTAGCTTGTGTTTGAGCGGGGTGTAGAGATTCAGAAGGGAAGCGTAAACGCTTCTTTAGCTTGTGTTTGAAAATATATCAGCAGAAAAGGCGGTTGGTATATCTGATTTTGTGAAAGGATGACCTTGTAAATTCATATAGTAAACGATAACAGAAAGGACGAAGTATGCCCATGAGTGATGAGAGAATGGAAACATTATGTAAAGAATTTGAAGCTGAGGTTCGGAAAAGAGCAGAGGGCTTTCCAAAGCAGCTAAGCGGAGAGAGGAAAAAGTTTTTTGATGAAATTGATACCTCCGGCAGATATGTTTCCAACACCTTTGTATGGGGCTTTACCTCCTCCTATGCCGTTGATTTGTATGAGGGCTTGAATTCCGGCAAATATAAGAAACCATCTCATTTCGTCCGGAAGGAGTTGGACTGGCTGTTTTCCGGTTACATATATGCACGCTTTCGGGAAGCGCTCTGTTATACCTTAGACCACTATATTGAATGGCCCTATTCCCAGTCCTATTACCGACGGCCGTTTCGGACAAGGGTATATGATATGAAGCGAATGCTGCGCATTATTTATGACTTTCATGAAACCATGACGATTGACGCGGATGTGGCGGATATCCTGCAATTAAAGCTGCCGGAACGGGAGCGGGCGTACTTTATGCATTATAACGGAAGCTGGAGACAAACCGGAATCGCGCCGGAGGTAATCGCTTATGAGCTGGAGCAGGGAAATGCCGGCGTGGAGGCGGCATTGACTGACATTATCAATGGAGAAGGGGAGATAACCTTTCATCGGAACTTTATACAGGGTATCGTGAGAAGTAATAACCGGAGTATGCAGGAGCAGTTAGGAAAGCTGCTGCTTGCTGCCCGTCTACAGGAGGGACTGCGCCAGGCAATCTGTGAATCCATGGATATGGGAACGATTTCCTCTTTCCGCTCTCTGCTTTCGGTGATAGAAGAGCAGAATCTGATTCGCTTTTCTTCTGTCAAACGGGCAGTGGGAACATGGCTGGGGCTGATTGCAGAGGAAAGCGGGGACCTGGAGCGCATCAGTGATAAGAGTATCCGGGATATTTCCTATGTACTGGAGGATTCCGGACACATCGAGGAATATCTGGCAACGGAAGACAGCATGAAGATATACATTGCTTTATGGGCAATCGGTGTGTATGATGTACAGGACGCCTTGAACCGTGTTAAGGATGTGGCAAGAACGGGGACGCATCACCAGATTCTGACCACCGGGTACTTCTGCGCCAATCTCGATAATCAGGAATTCGCTCATACACTGGCAAAGAATGTAATCCGGGAGCAAAGGGACCAGTACGATATTCTGGCGGTCTATATGCCTCATTTTATGCGGGATTGGGATGACTATGCCAGAAGAGAGGAAGACCGCCGTAAGCTGACGCTGGAACGGTACTTTGACAATCAGAAGGAAGCAGAGGCTTATTATCAGCTTCTGCTTGCGTTGTATCAGGAAATGCCAAAGAACAGTCTTGATTTTTCTCCGTGTATTTTTCCCTGGTACTCTGCCAGCCTGACGAAGTCCGCATTCATATCCCGGATGTGCGTCATTGCCAGAATGCTGCGGGATAACGAAAAGCTGGATGAATGCTGTCCGTGGATTAAGGATTGCGATACCTCGGAGCGTGGCTTATGTCTGGCATATGCACTGGAGCAGCCAGAGACGAAGATTCAAAGGACGGTGGTAACGGAGGCGCTTTGCAACAAGGAATCCTGGACTAGGAACCGGGCAAAGGAGATTATACAGCATACCACTCTGGAGGAGGAAAATTACAGGCAGATGGAGTCCATGCTGAAATACAAGGCAGCAGATATGCGGGAAACCTTGATTTCTCTCTTATATCAGCAGGAGAATGAGAAGCTGCTTGAGACGATTCGGCGGCTGCTGGAAGATAAGAAGGAAGAGAAGCGTACGGCAGGACTTGACCTTGTCATGCAGGTTATGAAGGATGAGAAAAAGAAATCCTTACAGGATACCTGCCGGCAAATGATAAGGGCCTTGGAGAATCTGACGGCAAAGGAACAGATTCTGGCAGATAATATTCTGGGACAGGAGCAGCAGGCATCTGCCCCGGGCGGGAAGTCAGCCCCTTTATACCGGGAAGAAGATGCATATGTTCCGAAGCTTGGGCGGACCGGATTTATCGATAAATGCATTCAGGTATTTCTGGAATATTTCCCTGACTCTGAGATGGGGGCAGAGCTGGCAGGAACGGAATCCCAGTCGAAGCAGATGGAAGGCTTCCGGCAGCGTACGGAAAAAACAGGTGCGAAATCAGATGCCATGGCTTCTGTCAAGGAGGACTGTGCAAGTCTTCATAAGCTGTTTGAGGCGCACGAGCTGGATGAATACAGGGGATATGGGGGAGAAATGTACACGCTGTCCAGCGGCTTTATGCATAATCCGGAATTTATCAGTGAAAATAAGAGAGAGACGCCATGCCTTTCCCTTTGGAAGGAGTGGTATGAAGGCAGTATCCATGATATAAAGCGGTTGCTCCGGATGCATATTCTTTTGTCGGCAAGCAGGGAGGAGAATCAATTTCAGGATGTGATGAAGCCACAGATTCGTTACATATTTGGAGCAGGCTATGAAGCTCCGGTGAGTTATAAGTATTACTATCCTCTTGCCAGAATTGTGGAACGTCTGTTAACGGAATATGCAGATACTGTGGATTATATTTATCCGGCAGCGGCATTGGCATACTGGTATGTCACCTGTCTGCCACAGGAGCAGGTATTGCTTCCGTTTAAAGAGGGGGAAGTCCATTTTATCACTCATCCTCAGATAAATGCGTTCTTTTCCAGTATGACTTGTAATCAGGTGGGAGAAGTGTTTGAGGAACTGTTTCCTCTTGTTGTTGCTATGTCTGATAAGACCTTTGCAAGAGCAGCGAAGCGCCCGACTCAAAATATATATGTATCCCCGCATGGTGTGGATGAGCGTTTCCAGCTTAGGGGTACTACCTATATATATAGCAATCATTTTCAAAGACCGGATGTGAAGCCATATCTGATTGCAGCTTATCGGGGAATTATCTCGAAGGAAGCCATGTATGAGTATTTATTCCGTCAGGAGAATCGGAGGGATGCACTGAGTACGTTGTCCATTCTGGCATCCGGCTTCCGGGAGCAGGGCAGAAGTGTTGCCAACAGGAAGAAGTTCGGAAGCTGGAAGCTGCAGAGACAAAAAGCGATATTTCAGGAGATTTTGAACCGGCCATATGATAGTGACAGGGAACCGACAGCAGAGGAAGAGGCATTACTGCAATTTGCCAATCAGGTGTATGAAACGATGACAGGGTTCGTTTTGGATATCGAGCTGCGACGGGGAGATAGCGAAACAGAGTATTCCAGGTATATTAATTCGATTGAACGGATTTACGGCATGGAGTATTTCATTACTATATTGAAGGCACTGGGGGCTGATAAGCTGGAACGGTCTACCTATTATACTTCTGAGAGCAAGAAGGGGTGTCTCAGTCATTTGCTGAGTGTCTGTATTCCGGAAGCGGAGGATTCTGCCCAGAAGCTTGCCGGGATGCTAAAAGGCACTGGTATTACGGAGAAGCGGCTGCTGGAAGCTGCTCTGTATTCTCCGGAGTGGATGAATATCATTGGGGAATATCTGCAATGGGAGGGCTTCCAGTCCGTATGCTATTACTTTATGGCACATATGAATGAATCCTTTGATGATGTACGGAGGGCAATGATTGCAAAATACACGCCTCTTTCCGAGGATGAATTGAAGCTGGGCGCCTTTGACATTCACTGGTTCCGGTCAGCATATGAAACAATGGGAGAGAAGCGGTTTAATCTGGTGTATGATGCGGCAAAATATATCTCTGACGGGGCGAAGCATGCCAGAGCCAGAAAATATGCAGATGCGGTATTGGGTAAGCTGAAGAAGGAGGAAGTGGAACAGAAGGTATCGGATAAGCGGAATAAGGATTTGCTTATGGCATATGGACTGATTCCCCTGGATGATAAAGATGATGTTTTCCGGCGTTATTTATTTTTACAAGGCTTCCTGAAGGAGAGTAAGAAGTTCGGCGCTCAGCGGATTGCCAGCGAGAAGGCAGCAGTAGAGATTGCCATGTCGAATCTTGCCATGAATGCAGGCTATTCGGATGTGACCCGGCTGACCTTACAGATGGAGACAAAGCTGCTGGAGGATGTACAGGAGTTATTTGAAGCCAAAGAGATTGAGGATATTCGTGTCCGGTTACAGGTAGATGAAAATGGAAGGACGGAGATTTGCTGTGAGAAGAACGGCAAGGCGCTAAAGAGCATTCCTACAAAATACAAGAAAAATGAGCATGTCATACTGCTGACGGAGACAAAGAAGAAGCTGACAGACCAGTTGAAGCGGACAAAGGTTATGTTTGAGCAGGCAATGGAGGATGAAACCGTTTTTACGGTAGAGGAAATCATAGAGCTTCACAAGAATCCGGTAGTTTGTCCGATTGTAAAGAGTCTGTTATTTAAGTGTGGTGACAGGATTGGCTTCCTGGAGCAGAAGAAGCTGCTTGATTACGCAGGAACTGAGGTGCCATGTAAGAAGAATGCCGAGGTAACGGTAGCGCATCCATTCCACATTTATCAGGATGGACATTGGTCTGACTACCAGAGACTGCTGTGTGAGAAACAGATTACCCAGAGCTTCAAGCAGGTATTCCGGGAGCTGTATGTTAAGACGGAAGAAGAGCTGGCAATGGAATATTCCAGACGGTATGCCGGACATCAGATTCAGCCGAAAAAGACAGTGGCATGCTTAAAGACCCGGAGATGGGTAGCGGATGTAGAGGACGGTTTACAGAAGGTATACTATAGGGAGAATATCATAGCCAGAATCTATGCTCTGGCAGACTGGTTCAGTCCGGCGGATATTGAGGCGCCTACATTGGAATGGGTGGAATTCTCAGACCGGAAAACCGGAAAGCGACTCCGGCTCGAAAACATTCCGGATGTGATTTTCTCCGAAGTCATGCGGGATGTGGATTTGGCAGTCAGTGTAGCCCATGTAGGCGGTGTAGACCCGGAGACCAGCCATTCTACCATCGAAATGCGTGCTGCATTACTGACCTGTACCCTGCCATTGTTCAAGCTCACGAATGTTACGGTCAGTGGCAATCATGCAGTTGTCACAGGTACGTATGGAACCTATACCATTCATCTGGGAAGCGGTGTGGTTCATATGCAGGGCGGAACTATGATTCATGTATTACCGGTGCATTCCCAGCATCGGGGCAAGCTGTTCCTGCCATTTGCAGATGATGACCCAAAGACGGCGGAAATCATGACGAAGGTGCTTCTGTTTGCAGAGGATAAGAAGATAAAGGACCCGACGATTCTGGAGCAGATTAGGAGATGATTTTGGGGCTGGACAGACTCAGGCTAGTTACCGATTTACTCTTCATCGTCTAATCATTTGCATATGTAATATGCAGTTACACTTTTATTTCTTTTAGTTGTATTTTTGCTTCTTGACGGCGTATAATAGTGTTAAGAAAATTAACGTATTGTTGACGTAAATAAAAATCTTTGTTAAAATTAGTAACGCATTATTTGGAGGATTAAAAATGAAAACGTTCGATACGAAAAAGTTTTGTGAGGATTTGATGAAGCTTAGAGGACAGGAAACACAAAAGAGCTTTGCAGAAAAGTTACAGATAAATAGAAGCACGCTTTCCTTATTAGAAACGGGTAAACAGCTTCCTTCTCTGGATATTTTGAATAAGGTTTGTAACTTGGGGCATTTCCAGCCCAATGATTACTTTAGAGAATGTAATAATGATGCGCTCATTTATCTTATGGGAACCCTGGAGGAAAGCGATAAGGAAAAAATTGTTTCTATGATGCATAGAATCCAAACAAAGGAAAAATATGAATTGTTAGCAAGAAGGTGTATGGATGGTATCGATTGATAATCAGGAATTGTTTGAGAAATATTATCAGGCGGAGTATGATTTTAATACAACTTCCTTGGCAGAGGAAGATATAGATGATATTAAGGAGCTGGTGAAAGAAAAAAGAGTGAATTATGCACTCGCACCAATCGGGACTCAGATATTTGAGTGGATAGCGGAACAGAATCCTAATATTCATTTTGAACTGGTAGATTTCGCTTCTGAAAAAATTGATGGTATGTTGTATATCCCTGTAACCGGCTCTGAACGTGCCTATATAATTCTTAATTCTAATAAGCCTTTAATTAATCAGATATTTACAACTGCCCATGAATATTATCATTATATAAAAGATTATGCAAGCGTTAGGGAACAGCCCTATATATGCAATTTTGGAGAATTAGAGAATGTAAATGAGAAAAAAGCCAGCCGTTTTGCAGCAGAATTTCTTTTGCCGGAGGAAGCATTAAGAAATGAATTGAAACTACAGAGGAAAAGAATGCAGGGAATAGGACCGGAAAAATGGTCTTTTGCCGAGTATGCAGTTATTGCAATTCTAATAACCATTAAATATCAAATGCCTTTAAAAGCTGTTATTTACCGCCTATATGAAGAGGGTTATATTAACAATGTGGAAATGTATATTAAGAATTATGATTTTATAAAAAGCCTGTTACAGGAATTAAAGTATTTTTATGAAAAGGTAGACCGGCTATATTCTAATGAAAATAAATACCTAAACGAAAAAGGAGTATTATATCGACAGATGAAAGCAGCATATATAACCGGATATGCAGCCAGAAATGAGATTCTGGAAGATGCCAGAGAATTGGGACTGGATGAGGAAATGGTGTTGGAGTTTTTTGATGATATTGAAGAAGATAGTACGGAAGATGATGCTGAGATGTTGGAATACTTGAATCATATATGGGAGGATAAGAGATGATTTCTCCTTTAGAAAAGACTTTTTCAACAGCCGATTATGTTTGATGCAAATATATTCATGGTAGGTATTGGAGAGCGAGGTAAAAATCCTAACAGTTCTTTTTCTAATATAAAAGAATTATTCATGATTCCTATTTTTGAATCCTTTTCTCAAATTATTATTCATCAAAAAGTATACGAAGAATTTCTTAATATATAATTGAAACCAAGGTTTTACTTTCAGCGACTTATGTATAAGGTAAGAGGAAGGTGCTACTATGGGACAGAATCATTTATCGTGACGGAGAGTAGGATGAAAAAGGTACTGCGAGTAGCTTTACGCAAATAGAATATTATGGTAAAATGCAAAATTAAGAGGGAAAAAGTTGAAAAATGGAGGAAATTCTGAATCGGATAAAAAGAAGTATTTAGTATAGAAATGGCTGTGAGCGAAAGAGGGAATTTGGGTCGTAGCTATGAAAAATGATGGAATTTAAAACGCGCATTACCCTAGATGTAGGGGTAGTGTGCGTTTTTCTATGGTATAAATCACATAAAAGAAGGGTTGTTTAGAAAAGGTAGGATATAAGGACAAGGAGGAGTAAATATGATGAGTGTATTTATTGTAAAAGTTAAGGCAGATGTGAAAGACCCTTTGAAAATAGAAAATATTCTAAAAAGAGCTCAAAGCAGTTATGAACAAAATCTACAGGAGACTTATTATTGTGAGAAAAAAGATGCAGGAAAGTTATATAAATATGGAAAAAAGTGTACAAGAGAGGGTTATATTTTACTTGTGGAGTACAAGGGAAAGGGGAAAATTGATATAGATAATATTAGTGAAACGGAAATAGAAACTATCTATATTGGAGAAGCGGCACTTGTTCCAGCAAAAGAAAAAGGAGAATCTGATATTTCTTATGAAATGAAAAAGCGGATAAAAAGTAAATCTATGATAATTAATCTGTTAGATGGAATTGATTTAAATTTTGCTGATGATTTTGATTCAAAGTCTTATGTAATGATAAGTGAAATGAAATCATTATATATATCAGTCAGAGATTTATTAATACAACCACTAGAATGTGAAACTAGAACAGGCTATAGAGAATTAAATGAAACATATGAGTTGTCGGAATTTGCACAGCATAATAATATGTGTAGAAGAATGTATGGAATTCTTGATGAAGATGAAAATAGAAGTGAATTCCAACGGGATAGAGAACGAATAGTTAATAGTAAAGCATTTCGAAGATTAGTAGATAAGGCACAAATTTTTAGTGCAGATAAGGGTGAACATTATAGAACACGAATGACACATACATTAGAGGTCAATCAAATTGCAAAAGCAATTTCAATATGCCTTAAATTAAATTTAGATTTGACGGAAGCAATAGCATTAGCACACGATTTGGGGCATACACCATTTGGGCATCAGGGAGAGCGTACAATTAAAAACATATTAAATAATGAAGAATTAGTTGGATTATTTAATATTACAGATTCAGAAAATAACTGGAAAGATGAAATAGGTGGTTTTAAGCATAATTTTCAGGGAATTAGAGTTTTAACAAAATTAGAAGAAAAATATGTGGAGTATCCAGGATTAGATATAAGTTTTCAAGTGTTGGAAGGTGTATTGAAACATACAAAAATTAAGGACGCATGCATCAATGAATTTATTAGTCAAGATTTTGTTGATGAGTTGTATATGAATTATTCGTTTTGTACTAATTTGGAGGGACAAGTAATTTTTATTGCTGATGAGATTGCCCAAAGGGGACATGACATTGATGATGCCATAACATCAGGATTAATTAATATAGATGAACTTTTAAATTCCTTATCAGCATATAAATTTCAAGATTTATATGGATTATTGCTGGAGGAGAGAAATAATATTTATTCATATAAGAGACAATATATTAATGAAAAGGATTTAATTATTGGAAGAATTATCTCTTGTATTGTTGGATATTTTGTTGCAGATGTTGTAAAAGAAAGCACTAATAATATTAAAAACTACGATACAAATAATAGAAAGGGGTTTTTTGATAAACAGCTGATCAATTTTACAGAGCGGGGAAAAATATGTAGCGATTTTTTAGAGAAAATAGTGAATAAGCGAGTAATTTCTAATTCTGAAGTATCCAGATTTGATTATAATGCTGGAAATATTATTAAAAGGCTGTTTGAGACTTATTACAGAAATCCAAAACTATTACATTCTGGTACATTACGAAAAATTTATGTTGATACCCTGCAGAATAAAAATCCGCTGGTTGCTAATTCGGCAGTTGACCTTTCGAATGGGAATATTGAAGTTATCAGAAATGAGATTAAAATAATTACAACAAAGAAAATAAGTGATATAAATGAAAAGGAAAGCAGGGTTATATTTGAAAAAAGAAAAATTTTGATTCGAAACATAGCAGATTATATATCTGGTATGACAGATACTTACGCAATAAAGGAATATAATAGATTTTTTGTCTGAATATTGATTTATGTAAGATAAAAAGTACATTATTATGGTATGGTTTTGTCATGTGATGGAATTGAAGTTTGTTTTAATGCCAAATTGAAAACAAGAGAAAAGAGGTATTAAGAAAAATGAAGGAACAAAAAACATTTGCTGAAAAGCATCCAATAGCTAATATGCTTCTTGGATTATTAATATTATTGCTGATGGCAGCAGGAATAATAGTTACTATTTTTATAATAATTAAATGGATAGGAACAGGGGTTAGCTGGTTATTGGACTTTTTGAAAAAAATTGTGACCACAACCGATAAAGTTATAATTGTTGCTATGATAACAGGTGGGGTATCAATAGTAGGTGTCATAATTAGTTCAATAGTAGCAAAAATAGTTGATTATCAATATAATGTAAAAAAATATTTATATGACAAAAGAGAAAAGCCATATGAGCAATTTATTGATATGATTTATACTATTATGGAAGATACAAAAAAGCCTAAGGAAAAGCAGATGACAGAAGAGGAAATGGTAAAAATGATAAATGAGTTTTCTAGAGGCTTGACCTTATGGGGTTCTAATAGGGTAATTAAAAAGTGGTTGAAGTATAGAAATGGAGCTGATGTGAGAAAGGGTAGTGAAACGCTTTTAATGCTAGAAGATATTATATATGAAATGCGAAGAGATGTTGGATTGCGGAGAAAAATGAAAAAGGGAAATATGTTAGCGTTTTTTATTAATGATATCGAAAACTTGAAGAGAAAATAAAGTGAATATTTCTCTTTTTAGCATTAAGGATAAATTATATAAATGTGATATGTATAATAGTAATAGAAATGACACTATATGATACGGGAGGAAGAATAAAATTATGGAAAAAATGATAGCTGCTTTAGGGATTTTACTTAGTGCCCTGGGTATAAGTTTTATTCTGGTGTGGATTCTCATGTATATAATATTTTTGTGGCAAAGTAGCAAACCCCAAAAAAGTATTTGGGTTTATAAGAATGAATTGTTTTATGCATATGATAAGAATATAAATTGGATTATAAAAGTTTATTTGGGGATTGTAGGAATAGTTATTTGTTTCCTTTTTTATCTTTTAATATCACTATTTATATTAAATAACTGGATGTATTTCGAAGGATACTTAAAAAATGTAGGAGAAATTGAGTCAATTTTACTTGCATTTACTGGCATAGTCGTTACAGTTATTATTTTTTCGAATTCATTAGCACCTAAACAATATTATTTGACTATTACGAGGACTGAAATTTTAAAAATGTGCCATATACCAGTGGCTTATTTTGGAATAGTTTTTTGTGTGTTTTTTAGCATTGTCAGCTTTTATGTATTGAAAAATGAGAGTACTAGAACAGTGGTGGCTTCGTATGCATTTACATTCTTTTTAATGGATGTATTGGTGCTATCACTTATTAATTTATATGTTCTATGGATAATTGGAAATATAACATTTAGTAATGTTAAACAGGAAATGAAGCCAGTGGAAAAATTATATAAAATATTTTGGGATAATAACGGTTTAAATTGCACAGAGCAAACAAGACAGGCAATATATGTTAATTTATCATATTTATTAAAAAAATATATTAATTTATCATTTATTAAAAAAAGTCAGATTAAAGAGTATAAGATTACCTTTCAAGAAGGAAAAAACCTTGAAAAAGAGCATTATAATTCATATGTATATCTATTTTACTTTTTTGGAATTGTTGCAACTATAATTTTCACTATAGGTTTTTTAATAAATAAAAATCTTGAATTATTATCCTTTTACATATTTATTTTTTTGTTGCTTATAGTTTGTATAAAGCTTCCCCCATTAAAAAATATCATAAGGAATACTTAATTACATTTTGGTTAGATAAAGAAGGTTATTTGATTACTAGGGAAGATAAAAAATATTATATAGGTAATTTTCAATGGCTTCCATTATATAAAAGGGACAAGATGTACATACGGTATGTTTATAATATAATGGCACTATATTGTATTGTTACACAATGTTTTGAAAATGAGAAAAAGAATATTATAAAACAGTCTATTATAGATATGATTTCTTTTTTAAAAGACAATAAAACTCAAAATATAAAAATTAATGAGTGTATTTATTTTTTTCCTGTATTTGTTGGTTCATTTTTCTATTATATAAATTGTTGTGAAAGGATAAATCAGTTTCCCAAAGAAGTAATAGAATTGTTTAAATCATTAAACCTTTCATCCAGCGAAAAAGACGATTACAAGGAAATGATAAGCAGTTTTTTGTATATTGCTGGAAAGTATAGAACAATTGAGAAAAAAAGAAAGTTAGGAAACTCAGAGAATAAGAAAGATTATTACAAAGTATATATTGATGAATTTGATTATTGGAAATTATTAAATGGAGAGATGAGAGATTGTAATGAACAAAAACGAATTATTCTGCCACAATCGTATTAGGGTATGTCGAAAAACATTAAAGGTTTATTAGTAGATAAAATAAGTATGTGTTCTTAGTTAAATATTTAATTTGTGCTTCTAATGCAGAAATAGTATAATTAGAGATTATAATGATTGGCAGTGGAGGAAGATAAATGGCAAGCAACAATTCTACTAATATAGGTTTTGAAAAACAGATATGGGATGCGGCCTGTGTGCTTTGGGGGCACATTCCGGCAGCGGAATATAGGAAAGTAATTATTGGACTTATTTTTCTGAGATATATTTCAAGTGCATTTGAGAAAAAGTATGAAGTCTTAGTTGCTGAAGGAGATGGATTTGAAGATGATAGGGATGCATATGTAGAAGATAATATTTTCTTTGTCCCAGAAAAAGCACGTTGGGGAACCATTGCATCCGCCGCACATACACCTGAAATTGGAACGGTTATTGATGATGCCATGAGGGCAATTGAAGAAGAAAATAGAGGTCTTAAAAATGTTCTTCCCAAAAATTATGCTAGTCCGGATTTAGATAAACGAGTATTAGGTGATGTTGTAGATTTATTTACAAATATGGATATGGATGATACAGAAGAAAGTAAGGATTTGCTTGGAAGAACTTACGAGTACTGTATTGCACAGTTTGCTGCCTATGAAGGGGTAAAAGGTGGAGAATTCTACACACCCGCAAGCATTGTAAAAACTATTGTTGCGATTCTTAAGCCATTTGATAATTGCCGTGTATATGATGAAACAGTTGCGTGATTGATACAAAGCATTGGCTCTGGACTGGCTTAAATCCCGTGGTTTCAAGCCTTTTCACTCTAACAGACCACGGAGGTCTTATTTTTTTGCCCGTGCATGACCAGCGTCGTTTTTCTTTTGGTGCATAATTGAACGAACTTGATAAAAATGAACGAACATAAACTGGGTTCGTTCATTTATTGCCTATTTAAAGGTCAGCAACGGCTAAGAGACCGATGAATACACACTCTTGCACGGGGTTTTAATGTACCGCTTCAGTATCATAAAATATCACGAAATAACAGGTAAAGCAAAAAAATATTACAAAACTACTTGAAATTTTGAAAACGCTGTGCTATAATAAAATAGAGACTTTTGTACCAGCAACATAGAGGTGATTAAATGAGCAAGAATGCAAACGAAGAAAACTACATCAGCATTGATGAGGCGGCAGCGTATTTGGATGTAAAAACTGTCACTCTGCGTAATTGGATAAAAAAGAAATCCGACATTCCGGCTCACCGGGTGGGTAAACTTTGGAAGTTCAAGCGTTCCGAATTGGACGAATGGATCAAAAGCGGCAAAAGCGCGATGGATTAAATACCAAATACGAACATGGAAGGAAGATTAGCAATGCCTGAAATAAAGCTATATAACGAGGATTGCATAGCCGCTATGAGGAGAATTGAAGAAAAGTCGATTGACCTGATAGTGACGGACCCTCCCTATAATCTTGGAAACTTTATGAAAAGCCGTGATACCAATTTGAGTAAAATGCGGGATAATTTTTTTGGTTCAGCGGGCTGGGATGATATGGAGTTCAAAGAGTGGGAGAAGTCGATGGATGACTTTTTCAAAGTCGCAGCACGTTTGATGAAAAACGGCGGCACGATGGTGGTCTTTATGGCAATCATCAAAGTCGAGACGATAATTAGGCTTGCGGAAAAGCACGGTTTTTATTATAAAACCACAGGGATTTGGCATAAAACCAATCCCATGCCGCGCAATATGAATCTGCACTTTGTAAATTCAACCGAAGCGTGGATTTACTTCACATACAAAAAAAGAACAGGCACTTTCAACAATGGCGGTGCCATGTTCCATGACTTTATAGAGACATCTGTAACTCCGAATGGGGAGCGCAGACACGGAAAGCATCCCACGCAGAAACCGGAGAACCTTATACAGCACTTTGTGGAAATCCTCTCCAATCCAGAGGACTGGGTGCTTGACCCCTTTATGGGGAGCGGCACGACGGGGGTGGTTTCAAAGCGAACAGACAGGAATTTTATCGGTATTGAACTGGATAAGGCTTATTATGACATGGCGGAAGCAAGAATAGAGGGGGCGTGACATGAAACCAAAGGTAATCGATTTGTTTGCAGGGGTTGGCGGATTGTCCCTTGGGTTTGAAATGTGTGGATTTGATGTGGTGCTGGCCAATGAGTATGATGCATCAATTGCAGCAGCGTACACCGCAAACCATAGAGATACAAAGATGATTGTCGGGGATATTACTTCCTTGGATTTACAGAAAACCTTTGGTATTTACAGTGGGGATATTGATGTCGTAATCGGTGGACCTCCATGCCAGGGCTTTTCGCAGAAGGGTCAGCGAAAAACCATCCATGATGAGCGGAATTTTCTGTTCAAATACTATGTGGAGGTTGTCAAACTGGTCAAGCCAAGGTATTTTGTTATGGAAAATGTGCCAAACCTCCTGACGGCGGAGGGGGGCTATTTTTACAGGGAGATTGAAGAGCTGTTTAAATCAATAGGATATTCGCTTAAAAGCGGCGTGCTGAATGCTTCTGATTATGGCGTTCCGCAAAACCGCCGGAGGGCGGTGATTATCGGGAAAAAGGACGGGGCGGCTCCGGAACCGCCCAAGCCCAAAGATGTATCGGTTACCATCTGGGATGCCATTAGCGATTTGGCCTATTTGGAATCTGGCGAGGGCACTGAAAAACAGAACTACAGAAACGAACCGCAGAGCGATTACCAGAAACTGCTGCGCAGTGGTTCGGAGACGCTGTATAACCATGTGGCAACGAAACACTCTGGGCTTGCGCTTGAAAGGCTTGCCATGATTCCGCCGAATGCAGGAAAAGAGGTGCTTCCCAAGGAACACTTAACCAAGTCGATTTACAGCGGCACATGGACGCGGATGCGGAAAGATGAGATATCCGTCACAATAACGACTCGTTTTGACACGCCATCTTCGGGAAAGTTTACCCATCCTTTCTTGGACAGAGCCATCACGGTCAGGGAGGCAGCGCGGATACAGTCGTTCCCGGACAGCTTTCATTTTATCGGAAACAAAGGATCCCAAATGAAACAGGTAGGCAATGCGGTGCCGCCGCTTTTGGCAGCGTCCATCGCAGAAGTGATTATGAACGATATGAAGGAGGACGAGCGGCATGAATAGACCTGACAATATTTTCCTGTATGATGAGATGGATTTGAAACTGGGCATAAAGTCCTCCCTTCCCCATGTTAAAAGTACGCTTGCCTTGGCTGTGCTGTTATGGGAGTGTGCTGACCACCCTGCGGAGTTGGTATATTCTGCACAGCATGGAAATGAAACCGTACTCACGGAAGAATTGGAGCAATGGGTTATCGACTATCTCTCCGAAATCTGCACAGAAGAACAGATTGACTATGACAGCCTGATAGATAAAATTAATGAAAACCAACTCTTCAAATCCCAAATGGAGGCACTGATTGTCGCTTTCGAGCTTGTCTGGAAATTGGCAAAGGTCAATTTCGTTGCGGATGACAAAGCCGCAAGCGCCGAACGGACGGGAGGAATCCGCTATCCAAAGAAACTGATGTATTCTGTTAACGCAGACATTATCCACAGTGTTATTGAAAGCCATCACGATGCGTATATCCGTGTGCTACTCTCATGGATTGGCTTCAATGTGAATACCGAGCCTGAATGCGAAGTCGTGTTAACAGGACTTCTCTCCACTTTGTCGGAAAATGCTGTTTTTAAGATGGCAGATGGCAACCGGGCGGTGGTGTTTAATCAGAACAGCTTATACCGCAAGGTACTGGAAACGGGACAGCCAGTGGATATCAACGGTGACGAGGAAGCCAAAGGTTCTCTCCGCATATTGAAATCCCTGCTTTCCGAAGGTTTGAATCCCTACCTTCGGTATTCCAGCGGAGCTGTTACTGCGATGGAAAGAAGAACCGGGGATTTGGAAGCCTACCAGAAACGTGTGGATATGTTTCTGCGCCTGTCCGCGACAAAAGTGGTCGGTCTGGAAGACCTTGATGCTGAAGGAGCTGGTTTGGAACAGGACAACCTGGAGGATGTCCGTGTTACGGGCGGTACGAATGTGCTTTTATATGGTGTTCCGGGCGCAGGAAAAAGCTGGACGATTGCACATGAATACTGCAATGATGAGAGTAGAATGGAGCGTCTTGTATTCCATCCCGATTATACCTATTCTGATTTTATCGGACAGATTTTGCCGAATGTGTCAGAAGGGATGGTGAGCTATTCGTTTACGCCGGGACCGTTCACGGCGCTCCTCAAGAAAGCATACCTGAACCCGGATACAGAATATTTCCTTGTGATTGAGGAAATCAACAGGGGAAATGCACCGGCTATTTTCGGTGAAGTATTCCAGCTGCTCGACAGGAAGACGGAAGTCAGCGAAACGGACGATGACGGCTATCCGATTGGCACGAGCGAGTATGGTATAACGAATGTCAATATTGCGAAAATCGTTTATGGGAATCCAAGCCATAAGGTACGAATCCCATCCAATATGTCCATAATTGGGACAATGAATACTTCAGACCAAAATGTTTTTACGCTTGATACGGCATTCCAGCGCAGATGGGATATGCGCATGATCGAAAACAGCTTTGAGGATGTTAATCCTACATTTGCGAACCATGCCATCTTGGATACAGAGGTTACATGGCGCGTTTTCTGCACGGCCATCAATGATATCATCCTTGAGAAGAATGTGAGACTGACATCTTCTGAAGATAAGCGGCTGGGCACTTATTTTGTCCATCTGCGGGATTTGATTTATGATGAGAAAGCCGATGATGGACAGCTTAGCGAATTTGAACGGGCGAAAGCAAGACGGAGCAATAGCCGGTTTCCTGAAAAAGTGCTGAAATACCTGTGGGATGATGCTTTCAAGTTTTCCCGTGAGGATGTGTTCGATGTCGGGCAGTACAACAGCCTGGAAGCGGTCATAAGAAAGTTTGCGCAGGAAAAAGGGAATGCCCGCTTTTTGGTGTTTAAAGATACCGTTTACGATGCATTGATTCATCCCGATGTTCAGGGCAATTAAAAGGTGGTGGTGCAGCATGGAAAAAGAATCGGATTTGCGGAAACGCTGCCACATAAACACGAATGAGGAGGGAGACCGTTTTGTCGGCGTTAAGGCCGATACTGAAGATGCAGTGGTGTATTTCCCTGTTGGGTATCAGCTGCCGGATGATGAGATAGATTTGAAAAGGGATGTCCTGCACCTATTCCAAGTGCTTGCGGAATTTACCGATGTATCCGACAAGGTGCTTGCGATGAAGAAATTTGAAGCGCCGCAGTCGGTAGACTTTCCTATCAATGCGTACCTCGAAATCATTAACAACTACATGGAAAACGGCTACTACATGGAGAACGATCCGGTGTTCAAGACGAGTGACCGTGGAAATATAGACTGGGTGCGTACCATACAGAGACAGCCTGCGCTTATACAGGCGAACTTGACGCCTATATATACGCAATATACTGTCCGCCAGTCAGCACCAAATGAGAACAAGGAGATTACCCGCATTCATACGCACTGCGTCTATGAAAGCTTTGATAAGCTGGGTTGGCTGTTCACGCCGTATATGCCGCCGAAACCCGTGGGGGCAATGGACGCAAAAAGGTTCATCGCAATCCTCAATGATAAACTTGGCGATACCAACCTTGATAAGGATAAGCGTCTGTTCCGGGCAATGCTGGACTTGCTGAAATACATCGATGAAAAGACATCAGAGAGACAGTTCTATTTTGGTACGGACTATTTTGAGGGAGTCTGGGAGCGTCTGATTGACAGAGTATTTGGCATTAAAAACAAGCAGGATTATTTCCCGCGCACGAGGTGGCTTCTTTCCTATGGAAAATACAAGGAGAAATATCCGCTTGAACCTGACAGTATCATGATATACGATGGAAAGATATATGTGCTTGATGCTAAGTACTACCGTTATGGGATAACAGGGAATCCAAACCATCTGCCGGATTCATCGTCCATAAACAAGCAGATCACATATGCCGAATACATATACAGCCAAAGGCAGATGCCGGACGGCAGTCTTTTTAATGCTTTTCTGATGCCGTATAATGCGGCGAAGAATTTTTTCGGCATACAGAGCGTATTCGGCAATATAGGCGTGGCTGTTGGCGATTGGAAAAGCAATACCCATAATTACGAGAAGATACAAGGTATCTTAGTGGACACGCGCTATCTGATGTACCATTATACAGGAAATCCAAAGAACAGCATCATTGCTCTGGCGCAGTCAATCGAGAGTGCATTGGCTGCAAACAACGGACTACTGCCACAAATGGGTAATACAGTATAAAAGGCTTCAGCCCCGCAGCGGCTAAACTGTGGGGCTGGAGCCTTTTTTATTTGCCCTGGCTTTCGCGTTTTCTTTTTCTGTACCTGTCCTGCATGACACGGTTCCGGCATTCCTGGCTGCAGTACATCGTCCTGGTCGATGTGGTCTTTACAAGAAAATAACGGCCGCAGCGCGGGTTTGCGCAAGGACGGTAGAGTTCCAAGTCTGGTTTCAGATAGAAGATGGAAAAATACAGTGCGCCTAAAAGGGAGTCAATTTTCCATGACGGTGACATTGTCTGTATGTTGTATTCGGGATGTATGTTTCCAAGGTTCGCATTAATTTCCTCCCCTAAAACAAACCGGGCGATTTCAAGCAGGCTTGCTTTCATGGAGTCATTCAGCTTTGAAAAGTCTGCGTTACTCAAAAATGACAGACCATTTTTCATATCAAAGGTCTTGACCTGTCCGATGTCATGATTTAAGTGAAAAAGGAAGTCGATAATTTTACGCTCCATGGAATTTCCGTTATAGCTGCAATAAAGCTGGACCACTTTTTTATACAGCGGTGTACATGAGACTGCTCCCGAAAGCGAAGTCCCGCTAACCACATCATTGTACTCGTTGATATCAAACTCAAAGAAAGGCGTAACAATGGTATCTGCAACTGTATAGGTGTCTTTATTGAATTCTTCCTGCTGCCGCTCCCATGACAGCTGCATGGAGTCCGCTTTTGTCAAAGTTTCCCTAAATGAATGACGGCAGGTTTCGTAGATTGTCTGCGATGAATCCAATTGAATCTGTATCGGTTCGGAAAGCATAAGGTACAATGTCAGATGGAGAATTTTACGGTAATCCTTCCTTATCTCATTAGCGGCGGTCATCAATTCCACCGTTGCTTTAATGCGGTAGATCAATTCGTAAAGTACGCCTGCATCAATGCTTTCATAGCCGGTTGAACCTATCGGGAACAGAAATCCGTTCCTTTTGAAAAATTGGATCAAATCTGATTCCTTTTTGTCTGGTAGGGCGATGAGGGAGCCAAGTATGTTGCTCTCTTCGCTCGTGCCGTTTTTCGCTATTTTTGCTAATCCGCATTTCGCAACATAAGAAAATAAAAGAGGTTTCTCAGGACGAGACAGCAGCTTATAAATCCTTGTTGGCGGCTCTCCCGGCACAGTGTGATGTATTTCCTCCTCGCAGTCGCAGGCAAAACTGTCGAAACGGAAAATATTGTTCTCATAAAAATTTTCAATGATTTGCGGCATGATAACCCTCCCAATATGTGCCTTAAAAGTCATGGCTATGGCCATGGCTTTATTTTTTTCACTCGCTATAGTAATTGCAAATAATATCTTACATTCTGATTATACATCATTGGAATTCAAAATACAAGCATTTTCGCATTACTAAAATAAAAAAGTAATATGAAAATTTGAGAACTTCTATTACTTCTTTGAATCATTTATACTTATTACAGGATAGGAAGCCAAGAGCCAGCGGCATCCTTCCAAAATGAAATGGAGCAATGCTCCGAGTAAAAAATTCACAATAAGCCTGATTACGTATAGGGCAATGTTGGATACATCAAGCGGATTCTGTCGGTTAACCAACAGAGGAGCGGCAATGTGTACCCTTTATTCCTTATACCCTTTTTCAGGCGGGGAATAGCTGGGGAGCAACCGCACTCGGCTATTTTTTGTACCTCATTGCTCATTCCGTCAAGCAGGCGGAAAGGAAATCATTATGAGGTTCAAGAAAACACCGCAGGACAAAAGGGGCACCTACAAGCTGTTTGATGACAACGGCAAATTTGTCACCGAGTACAAGCCGGGCAAAGATGGAGTGACTGAGATTGACATCATCAATCTGCACAAGTGGGATGACCACGAAGTTTACATCAACGCAAAGGAAAATAGGCTGCCGAAGTGGTTCCAGCCCGTCTATGACAGATGGAAAGAGCAATTCATCGCTGATTTTAAGGAGCAGTTTGGAAGGGAGCCTTTTGCGGATGAAATTCCCGGCAGACACAGGGTGCTGGAATCCCTTGACGGACAGGCTGATTCCGATGGCGATGACCTTGGTGACAGCAGCCATCTTGAAGAAGAACTGGCGGTATCTGATGAAGAAGATATCCCGGAAACAATTCTCCGTCTGAGGGAAATCATCGCTGGGATGCCGGAACAGTGGCAGAAGGTGTATCAGTTCGTAGTTCTTGACGGACTTTCAAAGGCAAAGGCCGGAAGGATTATGGGAATCAGCGATGTCCGAGTCGGCCAGCTGGTGAAGAAAATCAACGCTGCCATTGCGGAAGATGAGGAACTGAAAAAATATTTTGGATAGCACTTCGGATTTGTCTGCTTTCCTTTGCCTATAGGGTTGTAAGGGAAAAACGATACAGCCCTTGCAGAAAGGAAGGTGCTGGAAATGGCGCTAAAACACAGAATCCGCATCAATGTCACGGACGGGAAATCCAAGATGCGGGTGCTGGACGGTGCCGACCGCAGGCTGCCGGCAAGATTCCTCCGTTTGCTTTTCGGGGAATTTTCAACGGTATACCTGCTGTCACCCGGACAGAGCGTGGAGTCGGTGGAGGTGCATGAAGTCAAAGGAGGGAGGAAGGAAAATGAGCAGAATTAAGCTGCTTCTTGATGTCATCGAGGATGTCCGTTCTTTAGGAGACAGCCTGCAGGCGCTTGCGGATGCAATGGCAAGCGATGAGCCGAAGGAAGAGCCGAAAAAGAAAGCTAAAGCAGGTTCCAAGTCGGAAAAAACGAAAGCGGAGGAAACTGTTCCTGCGGAGAAGAACCCGCTGACGCTGGAAGAAGTCCGCATGGTGCTTGCGGAAAAATCCCGTGCAGGACATACGGCAGAGGTCAGGGAAATCCTCCAGAGACATGGCGCGGAGAAGCTGTCGGATGTCGATCCGGCGGAATATGAATCACTGATTGCGGAAGCGGAGGTGCTGTGATGGGCAGACACGCATTGCTCTCCGCATCAAGCGCACACCGCTGGCTTTCCTGCCCGCCGTCTGCAAAACTCTGTGCGGAAGTCCCGGACAAAGGTAGCGAATATGCCGCAGAGGGAACGGACGCACACAGCCTGTGCGAATATAAGGTGCTGAAATATCTCGGCAAAGAGGTCAGGAATCCGATTGAAAACCTCTCTTTCTACGATGAGGAAATGGAACGGTGTACAAGCGATTATGCGGCCTATATTTCCGAAATCGTGGAAGAAGTGAAAGACACCTGTAAAGACCCTGTGGTTCTTGTGGAACAGCGGCTCGACTTCTCCAAGTATGTGCCGGAGGGTTTCGGAACCGGCGACTGCCTGATTGTCGCGGACGGGACGCTCTATGTGGTCGATTTTAAGTATGGCAGGGGCGTTGAGGTTTCCGCTCTTGAGAATCCGCAGATGATGTGCTATGCGCTTGGAGCATTGGAGCTTTTCGATGGTATTTATGATATCACATCGGTCTGCATGACGATTTACCAGCCGCGCAGGGAAAATATCAGCGTGTTCACGATGCCGAAGTCCGATTTGTACCATTGGGCAGAAGAAACTCTCGCTCCAATCGCCAAACTCGCCCATGACGGCGGCGGGGATTTTAAGGCAGGAGACCACTGCCAATTCTGTAAAGCCAAAGCGGCCTGCCGCAAGCGGGCTGAGTACAATCTGGAGCTTGCGAAGTACGACTTTGAAATGCCTGCAAAATTGGAAGATGCCGAGATTGCCGCCATCCTTGCGAAAGCTGAAGAGCTTGCAGCGTGGGCGGCTGATGTGAGGGAATACGCACTCCAGCAGGCGTTAAACGGTGTGGAATATGATGGCTGGAAAGTGGTTGAGGGACGCTCCAACCGCAAGTATATCAATGAAACAGCTGTCGCAGATGCCGTAAAACAGGCAGGGTTTGACCCCTACGAGCATAAGGTTCTCGGAATCACGGCAATGACAAAGCTGCTCGGCAAGGCAAATTTTGAAAAGATGCTCGGATGTTTTATCGAAAAACCGAAGGGCAAGCCAACTTTAGTCCCCATGTCGGACAAGCGTCCGGCTATGAATAAGGCGGCGGATGCCGCAGACGATTTTAAGGAGGAAAATTAAATGGCAAATTTCACTAACCCGACAAAAGTCATTACAGGACCCAACACCAGATGGAGCTATGCCAATGTATGGCAGGCAAAGGCCATCAACGGCGGCACACCGAAATTCTCCGTGTCGCTCATCATTCCGAAATCGGACACGGCAACGGTCAGCAAAATCAAGGCGGCCATCCAGGCAGCCTACGAAGAAGGCGAAAGCAAGCTAAAGGGCAATGGCAAAACCGTCCCTGCCCTTTCCGCTCTGAAGACGCCGCTCCGTGACGGCGATCTGGAGCGCCCGGATGATGAAGCATACGCTAATGCGTATTTTGTTAATGCCAACAGCTCTACGGCTCCCGGCATCGTAGATGCAGACCGCCAGCCCATCATCGATACGAGCGAGGTTTACAGCGGTGTATACGGCAGGGCGAGCATCAACTTCTATGCGTTCAACACCAATGGCAACAGGGGCATCGCCTGCGGCCTGAATAATTTGCAGAAAATCCGCGACGGCGAGCCGCTTGGAGGCAAGTCCAGAGCCGAGGACGATTTTGCGGATGAGGGCGATGATGATTTTCTCTCATAAACAGATGACATAACGGCGGCGGGCGGCGGGACAATCCAAATTCGGATGTTCCCGCCGCTTTTGCACGGAAAGGATGGTAATGAATTGAAGTCTATCAGTATTGACATAGAGACATTTTCGCCTGTTGACCTTGCAAAATGCGGCGTTTACCGTTATACGGAGAGTCCGGATTTTGAAGTTCTCCTGTTCGGATATGCGGTGGATGGCGGCGATGTCAAAGTTGTTGACCTTGCCTGCGGCGAGAAAATCCCCTCGGAAATATTGGCGGCGCTTACAGATGAAACTGTAACCAAATGGGCATATAATGCAAATTTCGAGCGTGTTTCGCTGTCACGCTATCTCGGCGAATGGTTAGAACCGGAATCATGGAAATGCTCCATGGTCTGGGCGGCTTATCTTGGGCTTCCCCTCTCACTTGCAGAGGTCGGCGCTGCTCTTGGATTGGAAAAGCAGAAGCTGGCGGAGGGCAAAGACCTAATCAGATACTTTTGCGTTCCCTGCAAGGCTGCCAAATCAAATGGCAGTCGGACACGAAATCTTCCGGAGCATGACAGGGAAAAGTGGGAACGGTTTAAGGCATACAATCTCCGTGATGTAGAAACGGAAATGCAGATACAGCAGCGTCTTTCTAAATTCCCCGTGCCGGATTTCGTATGGGAAGAGTACCGTCTCGACCAAGAGGTAAATGACCGCGGCATTGGTGTGGATATGGAAATGGTGCGTCAGGCTATCGCTATGGACGAACGATCCAAAACAGAGCTGTCGGCGGCAATGAAGGAACTGACGGAGCTTGAAAATCCAAACTCGGTAGCACAGATGAAGCAGTGGCTTGCGGAGAACGGCTTGGAGACGGATTCCCTTGGGAAAAAGGAAGTCAGGGAACTTTTGAAAACCGCTCCGCCGAAATTAGCGGAAGTTCTGATGCTCCGCCAGCAGCTGGCGAAGTCCTCGGTAAAAAAATATACAGCTATGGAAAATGCTGTCTGTGCCGATGCCCGTGTGCATGGAATGTTTCAGTTTTACGGTGCCAACCGTACCGGGCGATTCAGCGGGCGGCTGGTGCAGCTGCAAAATCTGCCGCAGAACCATATTCCTGATTTGGAACAGGCACGTGCGCTTGTGAAAAATGGTGATTATGATGCCCTGAAGCTGCTCTACGAAGATGTGCCGGACACGCTGTCGCAGCTTATCCGCACGGCTTTCGTACCACAGGGCGGCAGGAAATTTATTGTGGCGGACTTCTCCGCCATAGAAGCCCGTGTGCTGTCGTGGCTTGCCGGTGAGAAATGGCGCATGGACGTGTTCGCCGAGGGCGGCGATATCTACTGCGCCACTGCGTCCAGAATGTTCCACTGCAATGTAGTTAAGCATGGCGAGAACGGCGAACTGCGGCAGAAAGGGAAACAATGCGAATTGTCCTGTGGATATGGCGGATCGGTCGGCGCACTGAAGGCGATGGGCGCAGTCGAGGCGGGGATGAAGGAAGATGAACTGAAACCGCTGGTGGATGCGTGGCGCAGTGCCAACCCCGCCATTGTCCGTCTCTGGTGGGACATCGACCGTGCCGTGAAGGAATGCGTGAAGGAACGCAGGCCGACCGGCGCATACGGTCTGGGATTCGATTACCAGAGCGGCATGATGTTCATCAGGCTGCCGTCCGGCAGGAAGCTGGCGTATGTGAAGCCGCGCATTGGCGAGAACCGTTTCGGCGGCGAGTCGGTGACATACATGGGCGTGGGCGGCACGAAGAAGTGGGAGCGGCTGGAAAGTTACGGCCCGAAATTCGTGGAAAACATCGTCCAGGCAATTTCGAGGGATATTTTGTGTTATGCCATGCGGGCGCTCTCATGCTGCTCTATCGTTGCGCACATCCACGATGAGATTATCATTGAAGCAGACAAGAGGATGTCGGTATCGGCTGTGTGCGAACAAATGGGCAGGACGCCGCCCTGGGCGAAAGGCTTGCTGCTGCGGGCAGACGGTTACGAAACGACATTCTATAAAAAAGATTAGGCGGTGGTTAGATGGAAACGCTGCGGATTGAATATGGAACGGGATACATGGAGCTGATTGTAAAGAGGTTCTTTCCCTGCCCTATACAGAAAATGCGGAAAATCGCACGGCTTATCAATGAGCACTGCTCCGATGAGGCAAGGGCGAATCTGGTCTCTTCCCTGCGGGAAATGGCAGAGAGCTATACGGCTCTTTGTAAGACCTACAAACAAAAAATGGCGGATTTATCGGAAGATTCGTCTGAATTTCGTCACCTAAAGGTGCAGTTTAATAAGACGGAGGTTTTGCGGAAACGAATGGAGCGGAACATCGGGATGATAACCTCAGCGGCAAAATGATGGAACGGGCATCGGCTCTCCTTCTTGGAGAACGGATGCCTGTTTTTTACATTGGATTATCCAATGTAATTTTAAAGCAGTAAAAAAGTTTTTTGCGCTACTTCGGATTTGACAGTTTTCCTTTGCCTATAGACGCAGGAGGCAAACTGCTCGCCTTACTATTAAATGAAAGGCGGTTCTTTAGAATGAAGGAACTGATACCAAAGGACGAATACGGTGTATTCGCCGATGCCCATGATGTTGCAAGAGTGGACAGCCTGTTTGTGGCGCAGGCATTCGATAAGCGGCATGACGCCGTACTCCGGGATATCCGGGAACTTGACTGCTCGGAGGATTTCCGACTCCACAATTTTGTGGAGTCCTCCTATCGCAATACGCAGGGAAAGAGACAGCCAAGTTACTGCATGACAAGAGACGGATTCGTTTATCTGGCAATGGGCTATCGCGGCAAAAAGGCGGCGCAGTTCAAGGAATTGTATATCCGCCGCTTCAACGAGATGGAGGACTTCATCAAAACGCTGGTGTCGGCAAGGCAGGAGTTTCCCCTGCTGACCGAAAACATCAAGCTGCTCCATGAAAATCCCAAACCGTACCACTTTTCCAATGAGTGCGATATGCTCAACCGCATTGTGCTGGGGATGTCTGCAAAGCAGTTCAAGGCTGCGAACAACCTCCCCAAGGAAACCAAATCCATCCGTCCTTATCTGACGGAAGAGCAGATTAAGATGTTGGACATTTTGCAGAAGGTGGATGTCGGGCTTTTGGTGGCGGTGCCGGAGTATGAACAGCGGAAGCGTTATCTGGAATGGTATAAATCGAAAATGCAGGGGGAGGTCTGATTATGTTTTATGTGAAGGAAAAAGTCGGTGAGAACGCCGAAATCAAAATTGACATCACCGATGAGAACGTGTTCTGCCGCTGCCCGAAGTGCGGCGGGGAGACGAGGGTATTCCTGGATGAAGTCCTGCAGGATGAGGATTCCGACTTGTACGGCACGGCGGTGTTCTGTGATGAGTGCAGCAGGAAGATGAACTACGGAGGCGGCGCTCATGGAGACAAGTAAGAAGAATGCGGAAGGTTATCCCAATCCGACTGCGGCGGATGCCGTGGAGAAAATCAGCGCGGAGGAGCGGAGGGCTGCAAAGCAGTCCTTCCGTCCCCTCGCCTATATCTGTTCCCCGTATCGAGGCAATGTGCCCGCAAATGAGAAGAACGCAAGGAAATACTGCCGTTTTGCGGTGGAAAGCGGGTATATCCCGATTGCTCCGCATCTGTTCTTCCCGCAGTTCATGAATGACCATGACCCTGCGGAGCGGGACACGGCGATGTTCATGGATTTTGTGCTGATGGGCAAGTGCCATGAGGTGTGGGTGTTCGGTTCGGTTATCTCCAAGGGGATGGCGTCCGAGATAGGGCTGGCGAAAAAGAGGAACCAAAAGATACGCTATTTTGACACGGACTTGAGGGAGGTGCTGTAATTGCGCGATTTGAAAATTGCCTATGGAAATTCCAGGCAGGCGAAGTTCTGGTCGAACAAGACCATCCGCTTTGCGGATCTGTGTGACAGGCTGAAAACGCCGGTGCGTACCTCCGAGACGGCGGAGGAATACCCGGAGCTGCCGAAATCTGAGCGTGACAGGATAAAGGACAAGGGCGGATTTGTGGCAGGACATCTGCGGGGAAACCGCAGACAGTCGGACAAGGTGGAATGCCGCTCCATGCTGGTCTACGACCTGGACAGCATCAGCAGGGAATTTTTGGACGATATCGGCGGCAGGGTGAAAAATAAAGGCTGCTATTACACTACCCACAGCCATCTGCCGGATGCACCGAGGGCAAGGCTGGTCATTCCCGTGACCCGCGATATGACGCCGGACGAGTTTAACGCTGTTGCGAGGTACTATGCGGCGGACAGCGGCTTTATGGAAATGCTGGATTCCTGTTCGTTTTCGCCGCACCAGCTGATGTACTGGCCGACCTGCCCGTCAAACGGGGAATACCTGTCAGGGGAAACTGATGGTGAGTGGCTGAATCCGGACACGGTTCTTGCGGCGCATCCAAACTGGCAGGACTGCTCCCTGCTCCCCACGACTCCCAAGGAAAGCAAAGTCGTGGAACGCACTGTAAAGAAGCAGAAGGACCCGCTGGAAAAGGACGGCGTGGTGGGTGCGGTCTGCCGCGCCTATACGGTGCAGGAAATCATGGCAGCTTATCTTTCGGATGTGTATGCGCCGGCCGATGACGGCTCCGGCCGGTATGACTATATCCCCGGCGAGGGCTCGGCGGGTGTTGTGGTCTATGATGACAAATTTGCATACAGCCACCATGCCACTGACCCTGCGGGCAGGAAGCTCTGCAACGCCTTTGACCTGGTCCGCATCCACAAGTTCGGTGATCTGGACGAGAGGCAGTCCTATTCGGCGGCGGTGGAATTCATGCTGAAGGATGAGCGTGTCGGCGCACAGCTCCTGCGGGAAAAGCAGGAGAATGCAAAACGGGAATTTGAGGACTGGACGAAAGGGCTGGAATACGACAAGAGCGGCCTTCTCCTGAACAGTCTCCATAACATCGTCCTCATCATGGAAAATGACGGGAACCTGAAAGGCATTGTGTTCAACCAGCTTGCGGACGGCATGGAAATCAAAGGCGAGGTGCCCTGGAACCATCCTGCGAGGTTCTGGAGGGATGCGGATGACGCACAGCTTATCTGCTATGTGGATGCCAACTACGGCACATTCTCCGCAAGGAACTACCAGATTGCCGTGCAGAAGGTGACGGATGACCGTTCCTACCATCCCATCCGCGAGATGTTTGAATCCCTGCCGCCTTGGGACGGCAAGGAGCGTCTGGACACGCTGCTGATAGACTATCTTGGCGCGGAGGACAACCAGTATGTGCGGCAGGTTACGAGGAAAACGCTGTGTGCCGCATATATGCGGGTTTACCATCCCGGCATCAAATACGACACGATGCTTGTGCTGAACGGAGACCAGGGCATCGGCAAGAGTACCCTTATTGCCAAACTCGGCATGGACTGGTATTCCGACAGCCTTTCCCTGTCCGACATGAACGATAAGACGGCGGCGGAAAAGCTGCAGGGATACTGGATTATGGAAATCGGTGAGCTTGCGGGGATGAAGAAGGCAGACATCGACAAGGTAAAAGCCTTTGTTTCCAGGCAGGATGATAAATACCGCGCCTCTTTCGGAAGGCGGGTAACTCCGCATCCGAGACAGTGCGTCTTTTTCGGCACGACCAACTCCGAGAACGGCTATCTGAGGGACATCACGGGCAACCGCCGTTTTTGGAATGTCAAGGTCAGCGGCAGGGGAAAAAGCAAGCCCTGGGATTTAGCTTTGGAGGATGTCAGGCAGATATGGGCGGAGACCGCCTTGTATGCCAAAGCGGGGGAAAAGCTGTATCTTGAAGCAGATCTGGAGCAGTATGCGAAACAGGAACAGCGGGCGGCGATGGAGCAGGACGAGCGCGAGGGCATCGTGAGGGAGTACCTCGATATGCTCCTGCCAGACAGCTGGGACGGCATGGACATTTACCAGCGGAGGGAATTCGTCCGCGACAGGAATGACCCCACACAGCCGAAAGGCACGGTCCGCAGGAACCAGGTGTCCAACATTGAAATCTGGTGCGAGTGTTTCGGTAAGCCGAAGGAGGATTTGAAACCCGCCGACTCTTATGCGATAGCGGCAATCATGACAAAGATTGAAGGATGGACCAAGCCGGAGCAGCGCAGGCGCATCCCGATTTACGGGCTTCAGCGGCTTTACCGGCGTGAGTGAGCAGGGCTTGTCATGTCATGGGATTGTCGCGGCACCTGTCAAATCCGCAAAGCCCCAATACCGTGGGCTTTGCGGACAGTCTGCGACAACTGTGACAGGATTTCTATATATAAGAAAAAATATAGAAATATAAAGGATAGCACACATAAGGCACACGCATTTCGCGCGTAAGGGATTTTTCCGTCACGTTGTCACCGCAAACAGGGGAAAGCCGCTGATTTAGGGCATTTACAGCGTGACAGGAGATGTGATAAGCAATCTGGAATGACAAGGAGGATGTCGCATGAAGAATTGTGGAGGCTGTATGAGGGAAAAGCAGATTGAACAGAAATTAGTGCTGGCGGTCAAGCGGTGCGGCGGCATCTGCCCGAAGTTCGTGTCACCGGGATTTGACGGAATGCCCGACCGCATCATCCTCCTTCCCGGCGGCAGACTCGGATTTGCCGAAGTGAAAGCACCGGGCAGAAAACCAAGACCATTGCAGGAGACAAGGCATGGGCTGCTCCGCCGCCTTGGGTTTAAGGTGTATGTCTTGGATAACGCAGGGCAAATTGAAGAAATTTTGAGGGAGATTGGAGGTGATACCGAATGAAGTTTATACCGCACGATTACCAGAAATACGCCATCGATTACATCGAAGGGCATAAGATTTCCGCTGTCCTCCTTGATATGGGACTTGGCAAGACGGTCATCACGCTGACGGCGCTGAACGACCTGCTGTTTGACAGCTTTGAAATCCGCAGGGTGCTGGTTATCGCACCTTTGCGGGTAGCACGGGATACATGGCCTGCGGAAATTGAAAAATGGGAGCATCTGAAAGGGCTTCGGTATTCTGCGGCAGTCGGCACGGTATCCGAACGGAAAACGGCACTTCAAAAGCAGGCCGACATCTACATCATCAACCGCGAAAATGTGCAGTGGCTGATCGAGGAAAGCGGCGTCCCGTTTGATTTTGACATGGTGGTGGTTGACGAGCTTTCCAGCTTTAAGAGCCACCAGACAAAGCGGTTCAAATCCCTACTGAAAATCCGTCCGAAGATTAAGCGCATCGTGGGGCTGACGGGAACGCCCAGCAGCAACGGTCTGATGGATTTATGGGCAGAGTTCCGCCTGCTGGACATGGGCGAGCGGCTGGGCAGATTTATCGGACAGTACCGCACGAGCTACTTCCTGCCGGACAAGCGGAACGGGCAGGTGGTTTTCTCCTACAAGTCTCTGCCGGGAGCAGAGAAAGCGATATACGGCAAAATCTCCGACATCACTATTTCCATGAAAGCCGCCGACCATTTGAAGATGCCGGAGCTTATATCCAGCGAATATGCGGTGTGTCTCTCCGACACGGAGCGGAAACGGTACGAGAAAATGAAAGCCGAACTGGTGCTTTCCCTGCCGGACGGCGAGATAACAGCCGCAAACGCCGCTGCCCTTTCCGGCAAGCTGTCCCAGATGGCGAACGGCGCGGCGTATGCGGATGATGAGAGCATTATCAAAATCCACGACCAAAAACTGGACGCTTTGGAGGACATCATCGAAGCGCAGAACGGCAAACCGCTTTTAGTGGCGTACTGGTTCCGGCATGACCTGACGAGGATCACCGAGCGGCTGGAAAAGCTGCATACCCCCTTCTCCCTGCTGAACACATCCGAGAGCATCCGCAGATGGAATGACGGAGAGCTACCCGTAGCGCTTATCCATCCTGCATCTGCCGGACATGGGCTGAACCTCCAAAACGGCGGCAGCGCCATCGTTTGGTTCGGGCTGACCTGGTCGCTGGAGCTGTACCAGCAGACCAACGCCCGCCTGTGGCGGCAGGGACAAAATTCCAAAACCGTGGTGGTTCAGCATATCATCGCAAAAGGCACGATTGACGAGCGGATCATGAAAGCGTTATCGGAGAAAGACAGCACACAGCGTTCCCTGATAGACGCGGTCAAGGCGGTGCTGTGATGGACGCATACGAAAAGCTGGCGAACGCCATCGTCCTTTCGGCGGTGGCGGATTACAGAACCGCACTGAAATCGCTGGCACGGAATCCCGACAGCAGATGCATACAGTCGGACGCTGAAAGCCTGGAACGGTTCTTCCGTTCCGGCTGGTATTCGGTTCTGACCAGCGTAGACGGTGAAATGCTGATACGGAAGCTGCGGGAGGAAGCGGGATTATGAGACAATCAGAGTCAATCCGAGGGAAAACAAAATCTTTCTATCGGAGGTATCGCTTATGAGCATTATCTGGCAGTATTTGGACAAGAGAGCCGCCACAATCAAAGCGCTCAAGGATTACGGCAGCATGAGGTACATCATTGAGAATACGAAATCGGAAATTGACTACGTCCATGAAAAGATGGGCGGAATCCGCAGTCCCGGCTTTGACGGAATGCCGCACTCCCGCAATCCGCAGGCTGGCGAGGACAGGCTGATAAAAGGCATTGACGAGATCGATGTACTGAAGGAACGGTACCGGCAGGCTGTGGAATACATGGACTGGTTCAAGCCCGCATGGGAGGAACTGGACGAGGACGAGCGGTATGTGTTGGACACTTTCTATGGGCAGGACGATTACGGCAGCAGTGCGGTGTACGCCATCTGCGAGCATTTTCACATTGAGCGTTCCAGCGCCTACAACAAAAAGAACCGTGCTCTCGACCACCTGACCACGCTGCTGTACGGCAAGGCATGAGTAATTTCGCGGACGATTTACCCACGGATATGTGGTATGATGGTATTGTGGAAAATTGGAAAACAGAGAAGCCTTTGCGGGAGCAGTCCTGCAGGGGCTTTCTTTATGCCCGAAGGAGGTGAAGCCGATGCCGAGGAAACCGAAACGGCCGTGTTCCTATCCCGGCTGTCCCAGGCTGTGCGAAGGTCGGTTCTGTGAGGAACATGAAAAGCTGGAGAACAAGCGGTACGAGAAGTATGACCGCAGTCCTGATACCAAGAAGCGTTACGGCAGGGCTTGGAAACGAATCCGCGACAGCTATGCGGCGGCGCATCCGTTGTGTGAACGCTGCCTTGAGAACGGCATCTATACGCCGACCGAGCAGATACACCACATCAAGCCGCTGTCCGAGGGCGGGACGCATGACCGGGAGAACCTGCTGGCACTCTGCCAGTCCTGCCATGCGAAGATACACGCCGAGCGTGGTGACCGCTGGCACAACCTGTGACCCAGGGGCGGTCGAAATCTCCAAATTGAAACCGCCGGGGAACGGGCGCGGGGTCAAATACGCAAAAACGCGAAAGTTTCAGGGGGATTAACCCCTCAGAAGAAGGAAGGTGGATTTTATGGGCGCAAGAGGGCCAAGCCCAGGCACGGGCGGCAGACCGAGGAAGGCTCTGTCGGACAAGATCGCCGATGGCAATCCGGGCAAGCGGCCGCTGACGGTCATGGAATTTGACAACGCGGCTGAACTGTCCGGCGCGGATATGCCGCAGCCGAGCGAGATGCTTTCCGCCGTGCAAAAGGACGGAAGCACGCTCCAAGCGGCGGATATCTATGAGACCACATGGAAGTGGCTGGACGAGCGGGGGTGTGCTGTCCTGGTATCTCCCCAGCTGCTGGAGCGGTATTCGATGGCGGCGGCAAGGTGGATTCACTGCGAAACGATTATCACGAACACGGGATACCTTGCCAAGCATCCGACCACGGGCGCGGCAATCGCTTCTCCCTATGTGGGCATGAGCCAGAATTACATGAACCAGGCGAACCGCCTGTGGAACGAGATATTTGCCATTGTGCGGGAAAATTCCACGGCGGACTACAGCGGAGGGACGCCGCAGGACGATGTGATGGAGCGGCTGCTCCGTTCCCGCCGGAAAGGATGATGCAATATGAAAACAACGACTGAAATGACGCTGGTGCCTGTTTCCAAGCTGGTGCCCTATGTGAACAACGCGCGGACGCATTCGCCGGAGCAGATCACTAAGCTCCGCTCGTCCCTGCGGGAATTCGGATTCATCAATCCCGTCATCATCGACCGGGATTTCAATGTCATAGCCGGACACGGACGGCTGGAAGCCGCAAAAGCGGAGGGTATTGAGGAAGTGCCATGTGTGTTTGCGGATTTCTTGTCCGATGCACAGCGGAAAGCCTATATCCTTGCTGACAACAGAATGGCTTTGGACGCAGGCTGGGATGAGGAACTGCTCCGCATTGAAATTGAGAGCCTGCAGGGTGCGGATTTTGATGTCGGTCTGACAGGATTTTCCGAGGACGAGATTGCAGACTTATTTGCCGGAGATGGGGAAAAAGATGTGAAGGATGATGATTTCGACCTTTCCGCCGCTCTGGAACAGGCATCTTTCGTGGAGCGAGGGGACATCTGGACGGTGGGTAGGCATCGGCTGATGTGCGGTGACGCCACATCTCCCGATGATGTTTCCGCTCTGATGGACGGCAAAAAAGCAAATCTTATCGTGACGGACCCGCCGTATGGGGTGTCGTTCAAATCCTCGGACGGGCTGACCATCCAGAATGATGCCATCAAAGGCGAGGACTTCTACACTTTTCTGTACAAGTCCTTCCAGAACATGGCGGCGAATTTGGAAAGCGGCGGTGCGGCTTATGTGTTCCATGCCGACACCGAGGGCTTGAACTTCCGCAGGGCGTTCATTGACGCTGGATTTCATTTGGCGGGCGTGTGTATCTGGGTGAAGAATTCGCTGGTGCTGGGACGCTCGGATTACCAGTGGCAGCATGAACCTGTGCTGTACGGATTTTTGCAGAACGGTAAGCACCGCTGGTACTCCGACCGCAAGCAGACTACCATCTGGAATTATGACAAACCCAAGAAAAACAAGAACCATCCAACCTCCAAGCCGCTGGATTTGCTGGGCTACCCTATCTGCAATTCCTCCCAGGAGAACGCTATCGTGCTGGATACTTTCGGCGGCAGCGGCTCTACGCTGATGGCTTGTGAGCAGACAAACCGCATCTGCTGCACGATGGAACTTGACGAGAAATATGCGTCTGTTATTTTGCGCCGCTATGTGGAGGACACGGGAGACGCGGATGGTGTGTATGTTGTCCGAAACGGCGAAAAAATCCCGTATTCCGCTCTGGTGAAGGAGGTTGATACCAATGGACAGAAAGCTGATGATTGAGATTTTCCGCAGGATACACGATCTTGGCGGCTGTGACGCTTCGGAGCAGTTCGACCGGGGATGGGATGCGGCGGTGGCGTCCTGCGAGGATGTGCTGACGGAACTGACGGGCATTTCCTATGATGACCTGGAGGGTGGAGGGGCTGCGGATGGAAAAACAGAATAACCAGCTGACCCTCGGCAGCCTGTTCGATGGCTCCGGGGGTTTTCCTTTGGGCGGGATGCTCTGCGGCATCAAACCGCTCTGGGCTTCGGAAATAGAACCGTTTGCAGTCCGTGTGACCACGAAGCGTCTGCCGGATGTGGAGCATTACGGCGATGTTTCCGCTTTGAACGGCGCGGCACTTCCTCCCGTGGACATCATCACCTTTGGCAGTCCATGCCAGGACATGAGCATTGCCGGGAAACGGGCTGGGCTGGACGGCTCCCGCTCGAACCTGTTCTATCAGGCCGTCCGAATTGTAAAGGAAATGAGGTGTGCGACCAATGGAAAATATCCGAGATTTATCGTCTGGGAGAATGTCCCAGGCGCATTCAGCAGCAACAAAGGAGACGATTTCAAAGCCGTCCTCGAAGCGGTCTGCTCCATCAAAGGCGGTGAAGCTGATATTGCTCGACCTGCGAAGTGGCCGAACGCGGGAGAAATCCTGGCAGACGATTACTCAGTCGCATGGCGGGTATTTGACGCTCAATACTGGGGAGTCCCCCAGCGGAGAAAACGCATCTACCTTGTCGCAGATTTTGATGGCGGGTGTGCCGGAAAGGTATTATTTGAGTCCGAGGGCGTGTCGGGGTATTCTGCGGCGGGCTTCCGCTCGTGGCAAAGAACTGCCGGAGGTGCTGAAGCTGGCTCTGGAACGGCAGGCATCGGCTTTGACCGCTACAACGGAGCCTTGACTGGGGATATCTCGCAAACATTAAACGCCACCGCTGGGATGAGCGGCGATAACCAGCCGATGGTATTCCAGCCGACCACGGTTCTAAACGACCAAGGAGGACAGCGGATGGACATCACCGATGATACGGTCAATACACTCCGCGCTGAAGCGCACCATCCTCCCTGCGTGGTGGAGTCGGCGGGATTCTGTACCGAGCATTCTGCCCAGAGCCGCTCCATTGGCTACGAAAAAGAGAAATCCCCTACGCTCCGTGCCGGGACAATTCCGGCTGTCTTTGAAAATCATTCTCAGGATACCCGCTACACGGGGCCGCTGGATGTGGCGCAGACCGTTTCCGCCACCTACGGCATGGGAGGCAACAACCAGCCTTTTGTAGTGGAGGATACCAAAAGCTATGATGTGCGGTTCACTTCCGAGGGGACAAGGAACGCAAGGGCGAATGTCTATGAGACTAACACCAGCCGCACCATCGACACGGGCGGCAACGCTCCCGATTCCAACCAGGGCGGCGTGGCTGTGGTGGAACTTCCGAAAGCCTACGGCGTGTGTTCCAAGCACTCCCACTCCATGCAGTCGAACAATCCCAAGAGCGGGTTTTACGAAGCGAAAACCTCCCGCACGATTGACTGCGGAGGGACGCCGCCGACCTGCAGCCAGGGCGGAATGGCTGTAGTGGAAAGCTACACCATCCAGGGGAGTATGATCGGAAGGAAAGAGGAAAACGGTCCGCAGGGAGACGGCATCAACAAAGATGTCTCTTTTACGCTGAACACTGCCGACCGCCATGCGGTCTATGCTATGACCACGGGCGCGTACACGCAGGTCTGCAGGGAAAAATCTCCTACGCTGATGGCAAGGGACTACAAAGACCCGACAGTGGTAAACGAGCCGTCCTACGGCATCGGACGGGATGCCATGAACCAAGGGAAGAACGCCCTCTTCGCTCCCACCATTACGGAGGAAGTGCAGCCCACGCTGGTGGCAAAAGGGCCGGGCGCGGTCATGAAAGCCGAACCGGAATATTCCGTGCGGCGGCTCACGCCTACCGAATGCGCCAGGCTGCAGGGCTTTCCCGACTGGTGGTGTGCCGGATTGGAAACAGCTGAACCGACCGATGAGGACATCGCTTTCTGGCGGGAGGTCTTTGAAACGCACAGAAAAGTCATAGGGACTTCCACTAAGCCGAAATCGGATAAGCAAATCATCAAATGGCTGAAAAATCCATACTCGGATAGTGCGGAGTACCGCCTTTGGGGAAACGGCATCGCGCTCCCGAACGCAGTGTTCGTGCTGGCTGGCATAGCGTATTATGCACAAATCCCTCCGATGTAATTTGGCAGCTATTCTACAGAAAACCGCTTGCTATTTTTCGGCTGTAGAGCGAATATGTGACTACCAAAAAACAAGGAGGGCAAACGCCATGACAATCAATTACAATGTAACGGGAAACGAGAGAAAGCGGCTGGCGGACTACATCGCCGGATTCCTCGGCAGTGATAAGAAGTACCTTGGCGCACCGAGCTTTGCCTACATGGTGGGCTACATCGAAGTGAGCCGGGACGGTGCAATCACCTTTGATGACCGCGCCGACAGCAAGGAAATCGAAACGCTGCTGGAGGAACTGGAGCGGGAGGGCTTTCACGCCGAGCCTGCCGTCGACAGCGAGGACATTGCCGAGGACGAGGAAGTATCCGAAGAATCCGCAAACGCGGCACAGGGCGAAACTGTGGGGTTCACGGTGGCAATCCCGCTGGACAAGGTGAACTGCGGAAACCTCACCAGCATTCTGGGTGCCAAGGGCAGGCTTATCAAAAAGGCGCTGGGCATTGACGCCACACCGATTGAGGTCGGCACAGACAAGGTTTCCTTCCCTTGGTTTTCCGAGATGCCGGACGCCGATGAAACCGCCGCCTACACGCACTTCATTTCCGCACTCTGCGGGATGAGCGTGAACCAGAAGCGGGTGACTGCCAGGGAGAAAGTGGTGGACAACGAGAAGTACGCATTCCGCTGCTTCCTCCTGCGGCTGGGCTTTATTGGTGCGGAGTACAAGGCGGAGCGTAAAATCCTGCTCCGGAACCTGACGGGCAGCTCCGCTTTCAAGAGCGGCGCGAGGAAGGAGGCGGACAGCGATGCGGTTTCCGAATAGCGAAACGGTGGGGCGGGTGCGTGAGCAGTATCCCACCGGGTGCCGGGTGGAGCTTGTGCGGATGGACGATCCGCAGGCTCCGCCCATTGGCACGATGGGAACAGTGATCGGCGTGGATGACACGGCAAGCATCATGGTTCGCTGGGACAACGGCAGCGGCTTGAATGTGATTTACGGTGAAGATGAATGCAGAAAGGCGGGCGAATAAAATGCGCAGTATCATTGGAGAGTTCTATCTCGGCAACCTCTCTCCGGATGTCACTGCCATTCGGCAGACATCAGAACTGAAGAGGTCGGTGCAGGAGATGTCCGATGCCGAGTCCTTTCTCCGGGAACATCTGGACGGAGAATGCCTTGACGCTTTGGAGCGGCTGGTGTCCGCCCAACTTAGCACCAGCACGGTCACGGCACAGGAACGCTACATTGACGGCTTTCGGACAGGGGCAAAGTTCATGCTGGACATCCTCGAAGGCCGCAGCGAGAATCTGATCCCGATGGTGTAAACTATACAATACCGTGCGATGATTCTTGTACAGTTTATTCCCGAAAATAGCTTGCTATTATCCTCTTTTAGAGCGAATATGTCACTATCGAAAGGGAAACACACCAAAAACCAAACGGAGGGACATAGCATGAACGAGAAGATTACAAACCAGATTAACGAGATGAAGAAGCAGACCATCGGCGTTGAGGTCGAGATGAACAGCATCAGCCGCCGCAGGGCAGCGGAGATTGCCGCCGACTTCTTCGGCACAGGCAGGTACGAGGATACCGCCCGCCGCAACGGGTACTACACCTGGTCGGCTTGGGACAGCGAGGGACGCGAGTGGAAATTCCAGCGGGATGTCAGCATTGCCGGACCCGACAGCGAGAAGTGCGAACTGGTAACGCCGATCCTGACATACAGCGACATCGAAACCTTGCAGGAGCTTATCCGCCGCCTGCGCCGCGCCGGAGCGAAGAGCGACGCCACCAGGGGATGCGGCGTACACATCCACATCGGAGCGAAAGGCCACACGCCGCAGACGCTCCGCAACTTGGCAAACATCATGGCGAGCCACGAAAACCTTCTGGCGGATGCCCTCGACCTCGACCGGGGACGCATGGACCGCTACTGCCGCACGGTTGACCAGAACTTTTTAGCGCAGGTCAACAGCAAAAAGCCCAAGACGATGGCGCAGCTTGCGGATATCTGGTACGGCAGCCAGGGCGAAAACTATGGCAGGAGCCAGCACTACAACGGCAGCCGCTACCATATGCTGAACCTCCATGCCACCTTCACCAAAGGCACGGTCGAATTCCGCCTTTTCCAATTCGACGCACCGGCGGACGACAAGCGGAACGGGCTCCACGCCGGCCAGCTGAAAAGCTACATCCAGCTTTGCCTTGCACTCAGCCAGATGGCAAAAACGGTGAAAACGGCAAGCCCGAAGGAACAGCAGAAAGAGAACCCGAAGTACGCCATGCGGACCTGGCTCCTGCGGCTGGGCTTCATCGGCGAGGAATTCGCAACGGCAAGGGACATCCTGACCCGCCGCCTTGCAGGGGACGCGGCCTTCCGCCACACGGCGAGACCGGCCGCTTGAAGGACCCGCAGGAGGGATTAGCCTCCTGCCACCGACACCTACCCGCCACGGCGGGCTTTCGGTGGTAGAAGGGTACTCCCTTCGGAAAGGATGGAAACAACTATGGCAAAAAGATACTACATCGCTTACGGCAGCAACCTCAATGTCCGCCAGATGCGGATGCGCTGTCCGGGCGCGACAATCCTCGGAACGGCAAACCTCAAAGGCTGGGAGCTTCTGTTCAAGGGAAGTCTGACCGGCTCCTACCTCACCATTGAGGGAGCGGAAAACGGCAGCGTACCCGTGGCAGTTTGGGAAGTGACCGCGGAAGATGAAGCGGCGCTCGACCGCTACGAGGGCTTTCCGAGTTTCTACTACAAGAAGGACATCAAAGTGCAGTACAAGGGCATCCGCACGGGCAGGCGCAGGACAGTGGCGGCTTTCGCCTACATCATGCACGAGGACAGGGAGATTGGGATTCCCGCTGACGCCTACATGAGAACCTGCCTTGAGGGGTACGACACGTTCTATTTCGACAGACGGGTGCTGATGAGCGCCTATGAAAAATGCAGGGAGGTGTGCGAAAATGAAAAGCGATAACATCAGCGAAATTAAGGTCTGCCCAAGGTGCGGGAAAAACTACGGCGGCGCTCCCGCCCTTTCGAGGGCGGACGGCAAAACCCTCATCTGCCCGGACTGCGGCACGAGGGAAGCGCTGGAGAGCATCGGCGTGAAGCCGGAGGAACAGGAGCAGATTCTGGAGACTATCCACCGCTCCATGCGTGTATAAATCCGCCTGATTTCCCGTTGGATATTTGTGTACATTATTCTCAGAAACCGCTTGCTATTATCCGCAAAAAGAGCGAATATGTCACTACCGAAAGGGAAAACAGCCAAAACGGAGGACACGAACATGAAAGCGACCTACAGCAAACAGACCGGCAATTTCCAGATTACCCTGAACCGCAGGGAGACTGAGGCCCTGGCCTGCACCTTCACCAGCTACAGCATTCTGCTGACGGCTCTGGAGACCTGGCCTGACAGCGACTCTTTCCATATCTACGGCAGCAAAGCCCAGGTCGAGAGCGACCTGGCGGCGGCGATGAAGGGGGTGCGGAGATGAGCTGGTATAAGGTTTGGATGGTCGTTCCGGGTACGGACGGCGATGCGGAGAACGGTCCCTGCGAACCGCAGTGGTGGAACGACATGGTGCAGGCGGAGGATGAGCCTGCGGCAATCGCCGCAGCGAACACCAAGGCGAGAGCCGATTGGGAAACTCCCGATGGCGAGTGTCCCTGCGGCAGAGACCTTGGGATGGAATGCCCGGTCTGCACCGGCGCAAAGGCGGTCACGGACGAGGAACACGCCGCTTGGGTAAAGGCGATGGAAGATTCCGAGCCGCTGCCCTTTGAGTAAGGGAAACTGAACACACGGGGAGCAGAGCCGCAAGGCTCTGTATCTCGTACAGATAGACTTTCAAAGGCTGCTGAAAGGCGGCTGTTTTATTTTTCGGAGGTGGTACGATGCGAAAACTGAAGAAATACAGACCCACGAAGTTCAAAGCCAAGGAGAGCCATTATGATTCCGATTCGGCGGACTTTGCCGTGGCGTTCATCGAGAGCCTGTGCCATACCAAAGGCACCTGGGCGGGAAAGCCCTTTGAACTAATCGACTGGCAGGAGCAGATTATCAGGGATTTGTTTGGCATCCTAAAGCCGAACGGCTACCGCCAGTTCAACACGGCTTATGTGGAGATACCCAAGAAGATGGGAAAGTCGGAACTTGCGGCGGCAGTGGCGCTCCTGCTTTGCTGCGGGGACGGCGAGGAACGCGCCGAGGTGTATGGCTGCGCCGCCGACCGCCAGCAGGCAGCCATTGTTTTTGATGTGGCGGCGGATATGGTTCGGATGTGCCCTGCCCTTTCCAAGCGCGTGAAAATCCTCGCTTCACAGAAGCGGATCGTCTATGCGCCGACCAACAGTTTCTATCAGGTGCTTTCCGCTGAAGCCTACTCCAAGCACGGCTTCAACATCCACGGAGTAGTGTTCGATGAACTGCATACCCAGCCGAACCGAAAGCTGTTTGATGTCATGACCAAAGGCAGCGGCGATGCCAGAATGCAGCCGCTGTATTTCCTCATTACTACCGCCGGGACGGATACCAATTCCATCTGCTACGAAACGCACCAGAAAGCGAAGGACATCCTGGAAGGCAGGAAAATCGACTCTACCTTCTATCCCGTTATCTACGGCGCGGACGAATCGGACGATTGGACAGACCCCAGGGTGTGGAGGAAAGCGAACCCCAGCCTGGACATTACGGTAGGCATTGACAAAGTGAAAGCTGCCTGTGAATCGGCAAAGCAGAACCCCGGCGAAGAGAACAGTTTCCGGCAGCTCCGCTTGAACCAGTGGGTGAAACAGGCTGTGCGCTGGATGCCAATGGACAAGTGGGATAAATGCGCCTTTGCGGTCAATGAAGATGACTTGGAAGGGCGTGTCTGCTACGGCGGACTTGACCTTTCCTCCACCACGGATATCACAGCTTTCGTGCTTGTGTTCCCGCCGCTGGACGAGGAGGACAAATATATCATCCTGCCGTATTTCTGGATACCGGAGGAAACGTTGGAGCTTCGTGTCCGCCGCGACCATGTTCCCTATGATGTCTGGGAACGGCAGGGATTTTTACAGACCACAGAGGGCAATGTCGTTCATTACGGCTACATCGAGAAATTCATCGAACGGCTTGGCGAGCGGTTCAATATCCGGGAGATTGCCTTTGACCGCTGGGGAGCCGTCCAGATGGTGCAGAACCTGGAGGGCATGGGATTTACAGTCGTTCCCTTCGGGCAGGGCTTCAAGGATATGTCCCCGCCCACCAAGGAACTGATGAAGCTGACGCTGGAGCAGAAGCTGGCGCACGGCGGGCATCCCGTCCTGCGCTGGATGATGGACAACATCTACATCCGTACAGACCCGGCAGGAAATATCAAGGCGGACAAGGAAAAATCCACGGAGAAGATTGACGGCGCGGTGGCCGCCATCATGGGGCTTGATCGTGCTATCCGCTGCGGGAACCAATCCACGGAAAGCGTGTACGACCATCGCGGCATCCTGTTCCTGTGAGTAATATCGCGGACGATTTACTCCAAGCGGCGTGGTATACTGGTATTGTGGAAAACAGGCGGATGGCATCTCTTCGGAGGTGCTTTTTTCACGCTTTTTTTGAAAGGACGGTGATCTCATGGGGATTTTTTCGGGGCTGTTCAAATCCCGCGACCATCCCGCGCAGGACAGTCTGAACGGCGGCAGCTACCGTTTTCTGTTCGGCGGCTCGACTTCCGGCAAGCGGGTAAATGAGCGGAGCGCAATGCAGATGACGGCGGTGTATTCCTGCGTCCGCATCTTGTCGGAAGCAGTGGCTGGACTGCCGCTCCATCTCTATCAATACACGGCTGACGGCGGCAAGGAAAAAGCGCTCTCCCATCCGCTGTATTTCCTGCTCCACGATGAGCCGAACCCGGAAATGACTTCCTTCGTATTCCGGGAAACGCTGATGACTCACCTGCTCCTGTGGGGCAATGCCTATGCGCAGGTCATCCGCAACGGCAAAGGCGAAGTCATAGGACTGTATCCGCTGATGCCTGACCGTATGACGGTCGACCGGGATGAAAAGGGGCGGCTCTATTACGAATACCAGGTGCAGGAATCGGACGCAAAGACCATAAAAAGCGGCACAGTGCGGCTCTTACCTCATGATGTGCTGCACATTCCGGGGCTGGGCTTCGACGGGCTGGTCGGCTACTCGCCTATCGCAATGGCGAAGAACGCCATCGGTCTTGCCATCGCCACAGAGGAATATGGCAGTAAATTCTTTGCCAACGGCGCAACACCCGGCGGCTTGCTGGAATATCCGGGGACGGTCAAAAATCCCGATGCCGTGCGGGAAAGCTGGGAAAAGGGCTTTTCGCAGGGCAACTCCCATAAAATAGCAGTCCTCGAAGAGGGCATGAAATACACGCCCATCTCCATCTCGCCTAATGAAGCGCAGTTTTTGGAAACGAGGAAATTTCAGATAAACGAGATAGCGAGGATTTTCCGTGTCCCGCCGCATATGGTGGGCGATCTGGAGAAATCCTCGTTTTCCAATATCGAGCAGCAGTCGCTGGAGTTTGTGAAGTACACGCTGGAACCGTGGCTGATGCGTTGGGAACAGGCGATGTCCAGGGCATTGTTCTCGCAGGAGGAGAAAACGGAATACTTCGTCAAGTTCAATGTGGACGGCCTGCTCCGAGGGGACTATGAAAGCCGCATGAAGGGCTACGCCACGGCAAGGCAGAACGGGTGGATGTCCGCCAACGATATTCGGGAACTGGAGAACCTCGACCGCATCCCTGCCGAGCTTGGCGGCGATCTGTACCTTATCAACGGCAACATGACCAAATTAGCTGACGCGGGCATTTTTGCCGCCAGCGGAAAGGAGGAAGAACCCGATGAAGAAGTTCTGGAAATGGAAGAATCAGATGGTGGCCAATCAGGAGACGCAGGAAACGGTGACGGAACGGACGCTGTTTCTGAACGGCACAATCGCCGAGGAAAGCTGGTTTGACGATGATGTCACGCCGCAGCTTTTCAAAGAGGAACTGAACAGCGGCAGCGGTGACATCACGGTCTGGATCAACTCTCCGGGCGGTGACTGCGTGGCGGCGGCGCAAATCTACAATATGCTCATGGACTACAAGGGCAATGTGACAGTCAAAATTGACGGCATCGCGGCGAGTGCGGCATCTGTTATCGCTATGGCGGGGACAAAGGTGCTGGTGTCTCCCGTGAGCATGATGATGATCCACAATCCCGCCACTATTGCTTTCGGAGATACAGCCGAGATGCAGAAAGCCATCGCCATGCTGGATGAGGTCAAGGAGTCCATCATCAACGCTTACGAAATCAAGACGGGGCTGTCGCGGGCAAAGCTCTCCCATTTGATGGACGCTGAAACCTGGATGGATGCACATTCCGCTGTGGAGATGGGCTTTGCAGACGGGATTATGAAACGGTCTGTGGATGAGGACGAAGGTTCCGCGCCGCAGGCCAGCATGGTATTCTCCCGTGCGGCTGTGGTGAATTCGCTGATGGATAAGCTGTCAGTGAAATGCAGGATAGAACCCAAGGCTGAAAAGCCGAAATTTCATGCCGATTCCGCGCTGGAGCGGCTCGAACTTATCAAAAATTGGAGGTAAACGATTATGACAATTCAGGAATTAAGGGAAGCCCGCAATAAGGCGTGGGAGGGCGCAAAGGCGTTCGTGGAGAGCAAGCGGGACAAAGACGGTCTGCTCTCCGCCGAGGATGCCGCTGCCTATGCCGCGATGGAGCAGAAAATCAAGGATTACGGCGCGGAGATTGAACGCATGGAGCAGATGGCGGCTATGGAAGCGGAGCTTTCCAAGCCTGTGAACACGCCGCTCACTTCCCGTCCGGCAGGAATCGGCAGCCTTGAGAAAACCGGGCGGGCGTCCGATGAGTACAAGACCGCCATGCTGGATGCCCTCCGCAGCGGCTTCAAGCGTGTGTCCAACATCCTGCAGGAAGGTGTGGACGCGGACGGCGGCTATCTTGTGCCGGAGGAGTACGACAAGCGGCTGATCGATGTGCTGGATGATGAGAACATTATGCGCTCCCTCGCCACCAAAATCACCACCAGCGGCGAGCATAAAATCAATATTGCCGCTACCAAGCCCGCCGCCAGCTGGATCGAGGAGGGCGGCGCACTGACCTTTGGGGACGCCACTTTCGACCAGATTCTCATGGATGCCCATAAACTCCATGTGGCGATTAAGGTCACGGAGGAATTGCTCTACGACAATGCTTTCGGGCTGGAGAACTACATCATCACGCAGTTCGGCAAGGCTCTGGCGAACGCCGAGGAGGACGCTTTTCTCAACGGTGATGGCAAGGGCAAGCCTGTGGGACTGTTCGCTGCGGCTGGCGGCGGCACGGTGGCAGGGACACTGACGGCGGCGGTCAAGTCGGATGATGTTCTTGATTTGGTGTATGCCCTCAAGCGCCCGTACCGCAAGAGCGCATCCTTCATTATGAACGACAAGACGCTGCTTTCCCTGCGCAAGCTGAAAGACAACAATGGGCAGTATATCTGGCAGCCGTCCTACCAGGCGGGTGAGCCTGACCGTGTGCTGGGTTATGCCGTCCACACTTCCGCCTATGCGCCGGAGGACGCCATCGCGTTTGGCGATTACAAATACTACAACATCGGTGACCGGGGCAGCCGCTCTTTCAAGCAGCTGAATGAGCTTTTTGCAGGCAACGGCATGATTGGGTATGTAGCAAAGGAGCGCGTGGATGGCAAGCTCATCCTACCGGAGGCGGTGCAGATTCTGAAGCTGAAAAACGAGTGATAATCCTATGGCGGTGCCGCTCTGAAATATGGGCGGCACTGCTGTATTTTAGAGGGAGGTGCCGGATATGGTTGTTACGCTGAAAAAGATGAAGGAGTACCTCCGTGTGGACTTCGATGATGATGACGCCCTTATCCGGCAACTCATCCGAAGTGCGGAGAAAATCTGCATGGACATTTTGCGCACGGAGGATATTTCCATTCTGGAAGCAGACAAAAATTGTAAGGCGGCAGTCATGTACACCACTGCGTATCTGTACGAGCATCGGGAGGAAGCCGACCACCATGCCCTTATGCTGACGCTCCGTTCCCTGCTTTTCGGCAGCAGGCGGGAGGTATTCTGATGGAGGTTTCGCTTTTGAATGTTCTGGTAGTTTTTCAGAAAAATGCTGTGGAAAGCGACAGTATTGGAAACCGCACCAATAGCTGGGCAGATTACTATTCCTGTCATGCCACGGTCAGCGGCGAAGCGGGAAAACTAAGCAGTGAATCGGAGACAGCGGGTATTGTTGCGGATAATTCGGATATTTCCTTTACCGTCCGCTGGTGCAAAAAGGTATCCGTTATTGATTCCACAGGATACCGCATTCTCTTTGAGAATGAGATTTACGACATTCTCGCCGTGGACCACATGAATTACAAGAAAAAGTGCGTCAAATTCAAATGCAGGAAAGCGAGGCGGTGACAATGGCGAACACGGTACGAATCGACCAGATGGCGGAAGAAATCATGAAGGGGCTGACCGAGTACGCTGACCTTGCCGCCGAGGATTTGAAGAAAGCCGTCAAAACCGCCGGGAACGAGGTCAAAAAGGACATCCAGGCGAGCGCTCCCAAGGATACCGGCGCTTACGGAAAAAGCTGGACGGTCAAAAAGGTCAGTGAAAGCTCTAATTCTATTGAATTGGTAGTCCATTCCAGGAACCGCTACCAGCTGGCGCACCTTCTGGAATTCGGACACGCCAAGCGGGGCGGCGGTCGTGTGCCGGGGAAAGCGCATATCGCTCCCGCTGAACAAGCCGCTGTGGAGAAGCTGGAGCGTGAGATTGAAAAAGCCCTGGGAGGATGAAAATGGAACAGCTTTTAGAAATACTTAGGCAGACAGGCATCCCGTTTGCCTATGACCACTTTGCGGAGGGTGAAAGCCCTGACCCGCCGTTTATCTGCTATCTCCTGCCGGGGAGTGATAATTTTGCTGCGGATGGCAGGGCGTACTTCAAGATAAACGATGTGCATATTGAACTTTACACCGACAAAAAGGATTTGGAAACAGAACGGGAACTTGAGACTGTGCTTGATTCGCACGGCATTTTTTATGGCAAGTCCGAAATATGGATCGGCAGCGAAAAGCTGTATGAGGTCCTGTATCAATTTGAAATGGAGGGAATGAACCATGCCGAAGAAGAACAAGGTTAAATTCAATATCTGCAATGTCCACTATGCATTGCTGACCACGGGGACGGACGGCGAGGTGTCCTTCGGCACTCCCGTACCCATGCCGGGTGCGGTATCGCTGTCCCTTGATCCCAACGGCGAGCCGAGCAATTTCTATGCAGACGGCTATGCCTATTACACCATCAGCAACAACATGGGCTACGAGGGCGACCTGGAGCTTGCCATGGTGCCGGAGAGCTTCCGCACCGATGTGCTGAAGGAATCGCTGGATGAAAACCAGGTGCTTTTGGAAAACGCCAACGCCGAGACGGAGAACTTCGCCCTGCTGTTCGAGTTTGACGGCGATGTGCGGAAAATCCGCCATGTGCTGTACAACTGCTCCGCCGCCCGTCCGACCATTGAGTCCCAGACCAACGAGGACGAGATCGAGGTGCAGACCGAGACGCTTTCCATTACGGCGGCTCCGCTGGCAAGCGGCTATGTGAAGGCAAAGACCGGAGACAATACCACGGATACGGTTTATCAGGACTGGTACAAGAGCGTGTATCTGCCTGGAACGGCAGCCATTGAGACTGCCTCTGCCCAATCTGTCAGCGCACAGTCTGTTGCCGCAAACAGCAGCACAAAAAAAGCGGCGGCAAAGGAGGAGTAAGCCATGAGCATGAAACAGAATATCGAGATTGACGGGAAGCAGGTGCCGTTTCGGGCGTCTGCGGCAATTCCGCGTATTTACCGCATGAAGTTCCACCGGGACATCTACAAAGACCTGCGTTCTCTGGAAAAAGCGGTCGGTGACGGGAACGAGGAGGAATCCAATCTGGACTTGTTCTCGCTGGAGATGTTTGAGAACATCGCCTATGTGATGGCGAAACACGCAGACCCCAATATCCCGGACAGCCCGGAGGAATGGCTGGATGAATTCAACACCTTCTCCATCTACCAGGTGCTTCCGAAGCTTATCCAGCTTTGGGGCTTGAATGTGCAGACAGATATCCAGTCTAAAAAAAACTTCGCTCGACTGACCGGGAAATGACCACGCCGCTGTTCCTGCTCCGCTGCGTCCAATTAGGGCTTTCCATTCGTGACCTCGACCTTCTCACCATTGGAATGGTCAACGATATGTTCGCAGAGAGCAGGAACGATGAATACAAGGGCTATAAAGAAATTGCAACGCAGGAAGATTTCGATGCGTTCTAAAGGAGGTGCCGCCGCATGGCTGCAAGCAGAATCAAGGGTATCACGGTAGAAATCGGCGGCGATACCACCAAATTACAGACGGCGTTAAAGGGCGTCAATTCCTCCATCAAGGACACGCAGAGCCAGCTCCGCGATGTGGAGAAGCTCTTGAAATTAGACCCCGGTAACACGGAACTGCTGGCGCAGAAACATAGATTGCTGGCTGACGCTGTTTCCGAGACGAAAGAAAAACTTGCCACACTGAAAACTGCGGCGGAACAGGCAAACACGGCGCTTGCCAACGGCGAGATTTCCCAAAGCCAATATGATGCCCTACAGCGGGAAATCATCGAGACGGAGAACACGCTGCGGAATCTGGAAAACCAGGCGAACCAGTCCGCCACGGCATTGCAGAAAATCTCCGCCACAGGCGAAAAGCTGAAAGGCGTGGGCGAAAACATCTCCAATGCCGGAGAAAAACTGCTCCCCATCACAGCTGGCGTAACAGCACTCGGCACTGCCGCTGTCTCTACGGCGGCAAATTTTGAATCGTCCATGTCCCAGGTGCAGGCCACGATGGGCATTACGAAGGACTCCATGTCCGAGGTTGACGGGCAGACGGTAAACACGATGGATACCCTCTCCGACCTCGCAAAAAAGATGGGCAGCGAGACGGCCTTCTCCGCCTCGGAATGTGCGGAGGCCCTGAACTACCTTGCCCTTGCCGGATACGACACACAGCAGATGTGCGACACGCTCCCCACGGTCTTAAACCTTGCGGCGGCAGGCGGCATCGACCTTGCGTCCGCATCGGACATGGTGACGGACGCCATGTCCGCCCTGGGCATGGGTGTGGATGAAGCGGGAACGATGGTTGACCAGATGGCAAAAACCGCATCCACCACCAACACATCCGTGGCGCAGCTCGGCGAAGGCATCCTCACTATCGGCGCGACCGCAAAGACCGTAAAAGGCGGGACTGCGGAATTGAATACTGCTCTCGGCATCCTTGCCAATAACGGCATCAAGGGTGCGGAGGGCGGTACACACCTCCGCAATGTCATCCTCTCCCTGCAGAACCCCACGGACAAAGCTGCCGCCTGCATGGAGCAGCTTGGTTTGGATGTGTACGATTCCGAGGGCAATATGCGCTCCCTCAACGACATCCTCGGTGACCTGAACACGAGCATGGACGGCATGACATCCGAGGAGAAGTCGAACATCATCGGGCAGATTTTCAACAAGACCGACCTGTCCTCCGTGAACGCCCTGCTTGCCAACACAGGTGATACTTGGGACAGCCTGCAGCAGTCCATCATCGACAGCGGCGGTGCGGCACAACAGATGGCAGATACACAGCTTGACAACCTGCAGGGACAGCTTACCATTCTGAAGTCAGCCTTAGAGGGGCTGGCTATTTCTTTCGGGGAACTGCTCATGCCTGCGATAAAGACCATCGTCGGCTGGGTACAGCAGTTCGTGGATTGGCTGAACGGCATGGACGAGGGGACGAAAAAGGTCATAACCACGGTCGCATTATTGGCGGCGGCTCTCGGTCCCGTGCTGATTGTTATTGGGAAAGTAGTGTCAGCAGTTGGTACGATTATGACGATAGTGCCGAAGGTGGCGGGAGTAATCAATACCGTAAAGACCGCTTTTGCGGCTCTCAATACCACCATGCTTGCCAATCCCATCGGCATCATCATCGCGGCGATAGCGGCACTGGTGGCGGCATTTATCTATCTGTGGAATACTAACGAGGATTTCCGCCAGTTCTGGATTGACCTCTGGGAAAATGTGAAAGAAGTTGCTGTTGCCGTATGGGAGGCAATCAAGAACTTCTTCACGGCGGCATGGGAAGCAATCAAATCTACGGCAGAAACGGTCTGGAACGGCATCAAGGACTTCTTTTCCGGGCTGTGGGACGGCATCAAGTCTGTATTTACCACAGTAGTGACGGCAATCCAGACTTTTCTTTCCACAGCCTGGAATGCCATCAAAACCACAGTCACAACGGTCATGAACGCCATTAAAACAGTATTTTCGACCGTATGGAACGGGATAAAAACTGTGGTCACGACAGTGGTGACGGCAATCCAGACCTTCATCACCACGGCATGGAACGCCATCAAAAATACAGTCAGCACGGTTCTGAACGCTATCAAGAGCGTAATTTCAACGGTCTGGAATGCAATAAAATCTGTGGTGACGAGTGTTGTAAATGGAATTAAAAGCACCATTTCCACGGTTTGGAACGGCATAAAATCCACGATTTCAAGTGTCGTGAACAGCATCAAATCCACAGTCACGACTGTGTTCAATAACATCAAGTCCTCTATCAGCGGCACGATGGGCAATATTGTGTCCGCCATCAAGACGGGCTTTAACAATGCCATTAGCTTTATCACGAGCCTGCCATCCAAGGCGCTGCAATGGGGCAAGGACATCATCATGGGTATCGTGAACGGCATTAAAAGCTGTATCTCTGCTGTGGGCGATGCGGTCAGCAGCGTGGCGAATAAAATCAAATCCTTCCTGCACTTCTCTGTGCCGGATGAGGGGCCGCTGACCGATTACGAAAGCTGGATGCCGGACTTCATGAAGGGGCTTGCAAAGAGCATCGAGGACAGCAAGAGCATGGTAGCCAAGGCTATGGACGGCGTGGCGGCGGATATGGTGCTGAATCCGTCCAGTGCTGTGCAGGAGATTTCCGTATCGGGAAACAGCGAAAGCGGCTCTGCGCAGGGCAGTTCCATAAATGGTCCGCTGATTGAAGTCCGGGAAATGAATGTGCGCAGCGAAGAAGATATCCGTAAAATCTCCCAGCAGCTTTACCGTCAGCTGCAGCAGGGGCGGCGGGCGAATGGGTATGTTTAAGGAGGTGACGAGGGCATGGGGTTTACATTTGACGGCACGAGTTCAAAACGAATGGGCATCGCAACCAGGATGGCAGCGGAGAACCGTGTGCCGGAGCTGAAAAACAGGACGATTGAAATTCCGGGCAGGGACGGTCTGCTTGACTTGGGCAGCTCCTTTTCGGAGCGCATTATTGAAATCTCCTGCCTTGTCCCTCCAAAGCGGACGCAGGCGGACCTTCTGGACTGCAAGGACAATATCGCCCGCTGGCTGAGTCCCGATAAGGGTGTATGTGAGCTGGAGCTTGATACGGAGCCGGGGCGGGTGTATTACGCTCGGCTCCGTGACGGTGTGGCCTTTGAGCGGATCGCGGTGCTGGCGGCAACTTTTGACATCACCTTTTTCTGCCCTGACCCCTTCGGCTACGCTGTGGAGGATGAGGTTTTCACCATCACAGAAACGGGCAGTCATACGGTGACGAGGGCAAGGGGCAACATGGAATCCAATCCCGTTTATCGGCTGAAAGCTGCCCTCTCGTCCGGCTCAAACCGCTCCGTGACCATAAACACCAATGGATCGGAATTAAAAATCACTAATGCCACGCTGACTGCTTCGGAAACGCTGGTTATCGATAGCACAAAAATGACGGCATGGGTGGAGGACGAGCATGGGAATACCCTGCGGAACGCCCTGCCCTACATCACGGATTTGAATTTCCCGGTTCTGAACGCCGGGAACAACACAATTTCTATCGCCGTTTCTAATGCGGCGTTCACAGAGCTTGAAATACAGGCAAAGAGCCGATGGAGGTGACGGACAGTGGCTTTGAAAATAATACTGAACACGCAGACGGACTTCACAGGTGAGTTTCCCACCGAGTATGCCAAGGACGGCCTGTGGCGGTTCAACGAAGCAGAGCCGGATGCGGACGATATGCTCCTTGATTCTTCCGGCATGGACAGGAAGATGTACATCCATAACTGGAGCGGCACGACCGCCACGCTGCGGGGAAGCTACCGGGGAAACCAGTTCCGGCTGAACATCAACAATCCATCCTCGGAGAAAAGCTATCTGAAGGTCACGAATGACGGCAGTATCTTCACAAATGTCGGGGAACGCATCATCTGCGGCGGCTGGATCAATCCCACGACATACTCTGTGGGCAACACCTACACGCCGATTTTCAATACCCGTTACGGTCCCGGTCAGCCCATTTTTTACCTGTCGCTTATCAGGGGCAAGCCGAGACTTATGCTCTACAATTCAAGCGGAAGCCTTATCCTCGACCAGTCCTTTACGCCCGACTTTTCCATGACAAATGGCGGGTGGTATTTTATCGCGGCAGTCATAGAACCGGATAACAAAAAGGCGTGGATGCTGCTCGGTGACAGGAGTGACGGAAAGCTGTGGGTATCCAGTGCAGTCACATTTACAGGAACACTGAACCCATCCTGCACGGCGGACCTTATCATGGGGATGCACGCCGATTCCTACTGGTACGCTGGCGGCTTTGATGACTGGTTCCTGGACTGCGATTCGGATTTGACCGCAGACGATTTGGCAGACTATTTCCGCTCGGCTGTTTTCGCCAACGGCGGCGATACAACGGGAAACGTGGACGCTGTGTCTGCCAGCGGTGTAACGCTCCGAGCATCCAGCGGAAAGTACCCGGAAAGCGGTGTGCTTTATACGAAAGCTGTGGAGTGCGGCATTTCCGGCACTGGCAAGGTTACTGTTACGAGCGAGACCGCCGCCGATGTGACTGCGGTTTCCCTCGTTGAGACCTCCACCAGCGATGACCTGATAAATTGGAGCGATTGGGCGGCTGTGGGCGGCGATGAAAAACTGCCCTCGCCAAGCCGCGCCTATATTCGTTTCCGGGTGACGCTCACCACGACCGACAGCACAAAAACACCAAAACTGGTCGATATCCGGCTCTATGACATTCCCAAGCCGCCCTATGAGAAAATCGGTTATGCCAGACCTGTCCTGCTTGACAGGAACGGAGCGTGGGAAGCGGTGCTGGAAAACGCCTATGACATCATCGTAACCGGGGAAATCAATGGCGAGGACACGCTGTCCTTTTCCATCCCCTTTGCCGATGAGAAGCGGAAGTATATCGACAACGAGAAGAAAATCCAGATCGTGGATGATGTGTACATTATCCGAAAAATCACGGATACCAAAAACAGCAGCGGCGTTACTGTGACAGATGTGTATGCCGAAGCGGAGTTTTACGATCTTGCCTACTCCGTCCGCAAAGAGGAGAAAACCTTCGATGCCGAAGTGCCGGAAACCGCGATGACATACGCTCTGGCGGGGACGGAATGGAATGTGGGAACGGTGAGTGTGCGGACAAAGCGCACCTGGACTTCCACCGAGAAAAATGCGCTCTCCATCCTCCGCAATATTGCCGATCTACACGGCGGCGATCTGATCTTTGACTGCCCAAACCGACTGGTGCATCTGCTGACTATGAGCGGCAAGGACAGCGGAGCTCTGTTCCTCTATGGCAAGAACATGAAGGAAATTGAGCGGACGGTAGACACCACAGGGCTTGTTACCCGCCTTTACGCATACGGCGCAGACGGCATGACTTTTGCCAGCATCAACGGCGGCAGGCCTTACGCAGAGGACTACACCTACTCCAAAGAAGTGCGCGTTTCCTCCTTGGACTGTTCCGCGTTCACGAATCCCTATCAGATGCTGGAATTTACCAAAATGCGGCTGGCGGATTACTGCAAGCCCACCGTTTCCTATGTGTTGAAAGCGATGGATTTGTCCGTGCTGACGGGCTATGAGCATGAAGCCTGGGAGCTTGGGGATTATGTGCGTGTTGCGGATAAGGATTTGAATCTGTCCGTCACCACAAGAATCGTGCGCCGGGAATACAATTTGCAGGAGCCCTGGAACACGGTGTTGGAGCTTTCCACCACGCTGAAAAACCTGGGCAGTTCCACCAGCAAGTGGGACAATGCCGCCGACTCTCTGGATGGTGTCAGCGTGGTGTCCAGTGATGATATTGCGTCCCTCGTTCCGTTCAATCTCCTGCGCAATTCCAGAGCCGATGACGGCCTTGCCTATTGGGTAAGCTCCGGCTTTGAAGCAGACGGCGAAAACGGCGCAAGCGGCACGGCGTCCTTCAAGGCAGAGGGTGCGGCGGGAATGACCAAAAGCCTGTCACAGACGGTCTATCCCGCCAACCGGGACAGCTACACCATCTCGGCGCAAGTCGCTTCGGAGAATCTGAAGAAGCTGGGCGATAATTCGCAGGTGGGCATTCAGATCGTTCTGGAGTATGAGGATGGCAGTACAGAAACACGGTTCATTGACCTGTTCTGACAGGAGGTGGCGGCATGGCTTATTTTTCAAGGACGGCGGCGAAAATCACGCCGGAAAATTACTCATCCGAGCGGCTGAAATCCATCACCGTCCGTGTCTGCATTACCAACTGCACAGGAGAGTTTTATATCACCGACATCCTCCTGCAGGGCGGCTCGGTAGCAATGGGATGGGTGGGGCATCCCTCGGAACTGAGGTGGACGCTGGATGGCTGAATTTGTAAGGCTGGCGGAAGTGGTCAATAAGAAGAAAGATATGCGCATCGTGAGCGTGACGGTGGCTCCCGCCATCACCGACTGCTCCGGGCGGATATGGTTTACTGACCTCCAGTTACAGGAAGGCACGGCTCTCACGGGCTTTGCTCCACACGCAGAAACCGCCCTCCGCAGATACAGGGAGGACGGAGAAATCAAAGAGCCGGTCTGGTTCAACGGCATCGTGCGGTCGAAAGAAACGGTTATCCTGTTCAATCTCGGCAAGACCTCCGCTCCGCTGGATATCCACATTTATCCGAAGTCCGATATGGCGGCGGGAACGGTGAAACTCTCGCAGGGTGTTGGTGGTCAGCGAGTGTCGTTCCCCGGTGCTGTGCAGGCCGGAGATGATGTCGCTCTGCTTGCCGATGCAAGAGTGTGTACGAAGAATGGCGCACCGTTCAAAAAAGACGGTTTTTTTCAGTACAGCGCTGCATGGGATTCCAAGCACAATGTTGAAGTGGAACCCGGCAAGACGGCGCGGCTGCTTTTCTCCATGCAGGAAATGGAGGACGGGGAGGTGAAATTCTGATGGACTTACTCAAGGGCAAACAAATCATGGTCTGGACATTCATGGGCAATACGAGGATGTACCAAGCACTCCGGGATTACGGTGACCGCATCAGCCAGATCGGGCTGTTCTCCTTCAAAGTCCGTGCAACGGGCGAGATATATGAGAGCGGCGTGGCGATTTCCAATATGCTCACCTATATCAGAAAGTGGCCGCATATCAAGTGGCTGCTGACTGTGGCGAATGACGGCGCAAACAGTATCTTCCGCGCCCTGCGGGACAACACAGACGGCGCGCAGGATAAGTTTCTTTCGGAGCTTGTGCGGATCATGGAAAAATACCCCTGGTGCAATGGCGTGGATATCGACCTCGAAAAAGGCGATGGCTACTCTACGCACGAAGAATCAACCGCCATGTTCCGCAACATCTACAACACGGTCAAAAATTACGATGCCGCCAAGCTGATGAATATCTGCCTGCCGGGAATGACAAGCGTCAATGGTTCGGTCGGCGGCGAGAATTGGTGTGTTTACGGTGACCTCAACGATTACTGCGACACCGCGTCCATCATGAGCTACGGCATGGCCTGGGCTGGCAGCGCACCGGGGCCTGTTTCTCCTCGATCATGGCTGGAGGGCATTTACGACTATGCTGTCAAAGTTATGGATGCGGACAAAGTGTTCCTCGGAATGCCCGCCTACGGCTGGAACTGGCAGATTTACGACAAACCGGAGAACCTGGGCAGCTACTATCGCGGTACCTCCAACACCTACTATGCCGCCAAACTGTGGATGACGGGCGGCTACAACTTCACCGATGACAAGCCGCCGCAGCCCTTTATCCCTATCGTGGCATATTGGGATGATGACAACAAAGTCCCCTGGGCATTGCCGCACGTCTATGATTACATGGAGGGGCAGGATGCCGTCAGCCGCACTTATCCGCAGATGGGTGAAACCTACGGCGGCAGGAAATACCTGACATCCTACTCCAAGCAGCAGCGTACCGAGTTTGGGAATATCCTGCTCGACCGTGACGGCACGCCGGACAGCTATTCCGGCATTGTCGGCGTGAACGATGGCGTTCTGACGCTCGGCACAGAGGGAGAAGCGACATACCGCTTTTCGGTTTCAGCCGCTGGAACCTATGACATTGCCGTGCGGCTCTGCTATCCATTCTGGGACAAAAATGGCGTGTACATTGCCCTTGACGGGAACATCGTGCATTTCTGTGAGAAGCGTCTGTGGTGGCCGTACTGGAGGACATCATTCTGGAAATCGCTGTACAGCGGTTTCCTTTCAGCGGGAACGCACACCATCACAGTGTCTGTGGATGCGGAGAATGTGATGTTTTATGGCTTCCGTGTCTGTACGGGCTTTGCAGAATACCCTTCTGCCGGGGATGCGTCCTATGTGGTCGCTCCGAGGAAGTTCAAGGATGTGGACGGCAATATGGTCGGTCCCGACAGGGGCTTCAAGCTGACACTGGAAATGCTCCGCAGAAAGCCGGACTCGGCGCTCATCTGGTATGAGGACTTCCGGGATTACGGCGCTCTCCCCGCCAGCTACTGGCAAACACTCTCCGGCAAATGGTCGGTGTGGCGGTCGGACGAATACTCCGAATCCCGCGTCTACTCCCAGCTTGAAGGCTATGGTCAGCTTGCCTGGAAATATGACGGCTTTTCGGATATCCACCTGCGGGCGCAGCTTATCTTCCCCAGCGGTTTCACGGGCAAGGCAGGTATCTTCCTTGGAAATCTTTTCTGCTGTTTCAACTACGACACGCAGAGAATTGAACTGTACGAGGGCAGTACGCTGAAAGGCTCGTACAGCACTTCCTTCAGTCGTACAGCAGACGCTGATTTGCGTACCAATCCCAATGTCTACACATTGGAGTTCCGCAAGCGAGGGAACAGGGTGCGCGTGTACTCCTCGGCATCCTATACCCTGCGGTTTACCGCCACGGTTTCCGATGCGGCGGGCAAGGCGGGTATCCGCTCCGACAACAATGTCTGCTGCCAGCTTCTAAGGCTTGGAGACGCATGGACATATGAACCCTATGAGCGTTTCGATGTGGAGATGCCGGACGGTTCGTCCGCCGCATTTGGCAGAATAGAGCGCAGCGGTGTGACTTGGGATGATGAATTCCAGGTGTTCACGGTAAATTCCGATGTGGAGGAAAGCTCCACACGCTCGGAGGATATTTCCCTCGACTATGAGTTTTTCCACTCCGATACCATGACCTCCGTTAAGTGCGGGAATGATTATCCTGTCACGATTACGCCGAGGGACATCAACATCTGGATTTCCCGGCTGTTCCTTGGGGACGCGGACGGTTTCTCCATCCTCTACTATCAGGATGTGGATTCTCTCGTCTATTGGGCGAACCAAGCGGCGTACCGCTGGGGGCTGCGGGGAATGTGTATGTGGTCGCTTGGGCAGGAGGATTTACGGCTCTGGGAGTGGCTGCCAAAGCAAATCTAACACAGGGAAACGGCGATTCCTAAAAGTTTAGGAGTCGCTTTTTTCATACCAAATTTCAAGAAACGGAGGGATTCATTATGAAGGAATTATGGAACACGGCACAGCTTATCTTTGCCGCTGTCGGCGGCTGGCTTGGGTACTTCCTGGGCGGCTGTGACGGCCTGCTCTACGCACTGGTGGCGTTCGTGGTCATCGACTACATCACGGGTGTGATGTGCGCGGGAATCGACCACAAGCTGTCCAGCGAGGTGGGCTTCAAGGGCATCTGCCGCAAGGTGCTGATTTTCCTGCTGGTTGGGATTGCCAACATCCTCGATGTGCAGGTCATCGGCACGGGGAGCGTCCTGCGGACGGCGGTTATCTTCTTCTACATCTCCAACGAGGGCGTGAGCCTTTTGGAAAACGCGGGACATCTGGGACTGCCTATCCCGGAGAAGATGAAAGAGATTTTAGAGCAGCTGCATGACCGCAGCGAGAAAGGCGGTGACGAATAATGGCTTATACGAACAGTCCGCTGGTGGCATACACCAATCTCAGTCCGAACCATTCCGGGCAGAGGACGCACAGCATTGACCGCATCACGCCGCACTGCGTGGTGGGCCAGCTTTCCGCTGAGAGCATCTGTGGATGCTTCACTTCTCCGTCAAGGCAGGCAAGCTGCAATTACGGAATCGGCACGGACGGCAGGGTTTCCCTTTGCGTGGAGGAGAAGAACCGCTCTTGGTGTTCTTCCTCCAACGCCAACGACCAGAGAGCAGTCACTATCGAATGCGCCAGCGACAAGACCGAACCCTACGCCATGAACGGCAAGGTCTATGATTCGCTGGTCAGCCTCTGCGCCGACATTTGCAGACGGAACGGGAAAACAAAACTGCTCTGGCTCGGCGATAAGGACAAGACACTGAATTATGCTCCGAAGTCCGATGAGATGGTGCTGACCGTCCACCGCTGGTTTGCTAACAAATCCTGTCCGGGAAACTGGCTGTACGCAAGGCTTGGCGACCTGGCGGAGAAAGTGACGGCGGCTCTCGGCACTCCGGCCGCAAAGCCGACAGAAAGCAGCGCTTCTTCCGGGCTGTACCGTGTGCGCAAAACCTGGGCAGACAGCAAATCGCAGAAGGGCGCGTTCAGCGTCCTCGCCAATGCGAAAAGGTGCGCCGATTCAAACAGTGGCTATTCCGTATTTGGCGAGAATGGGAACAAAGTATATCCGGCAGGAAAATCCGTTGACGATATTGCCCGTGAGGTGATTCGCGGCGATTGGGGCAACGGTGACGAACGCAGGAAAAGGCTCGCCGCCGCAGGGTATGATTATTCCGCTGTGCAAAAACGAGTGAATGAGCTGCTGAAATAAACCTTACAAGCCGTGGACATTTGGATAATCCCAAGTGTCCACGGCTTTTCTTTTGCATAAAAATGTATCACACTTCGGATTTTGGCGTTTTTGTTTGCCTATAGACACATCAGGAACTTGGAGGTGTCTATGATGACGGCAGAAGAAAAAGCCAGGATTATCACGCTCCGATCTAATGGAGCAACCTATTCGGAAATAGCGGAAAAGTTGAAACTGTCGATTAATACAGTCAAATCTTTTTATAGGCGGTGTGGGAATAACCTAAAAGAAACAGCATCGTTATTCTGTAAGTGCTGCGGAAAGCCTATCGAGCAGCCGAAAGGAGCAAGGGAAAAGAAATTCTGCTCCGATATGTGCAGGATGAAATGGTGGAACAGCCATAGGGATGAGGTTAATAAAAAGGCGGTTTATGATTTTCGCTGTGTCTGCTGTGGAAAATCATTCAAGGCTTATGGCAGTAAAAACCGGAAATATTGTTCCCGCCAATGCTATATCAAGGACAGATTTGGTGGTGACAGCCATGAGTAAAAGCGATTTCAGGAACGAAAAGCTCTATCAGGCTACGATGAGCATGGCAAGAAGGATGCTCTCAGAGGGGTTGATTTCTGAGGAAGAGTATCGTCAGATTGATACAATTTTCCTTGCCAAATACCGCCCTGTTTTCGGCACATTATTATCGGACATTTCGTTGACTTCCCGCCCGTAAAGAGTGATATATAGTAGCGGAAGGAAGTGATTTCATGTCGAAAATAAGGCGGGTGGAGCCAACTGCTCCGGCTCTTAAAATGCGGAAAAAGGTAGCCGCCTATGCCCGCGTTTCAATGGAAAGTGAGAGGATGAACCATTCCCTGTCCGCGCAAATCAGCTATTACAGTTCGATGATCCAGAAAAATCCCGAATGGGAATATGCGGGTGTATATGCGGACAACGGAATCAGCGGCACCGGCACGGCAAAAAGAAGCGAGTTTAAATGCATGATTGCGGATGCCGAGGAGGGCAAAATCGATATCATCCTTACGAAGTCGATTCAGAGGTTTGCAAGGAACACAGTCGATTTACTGGAAACGGTGCGGCATTTGAAAGATATCGGCGTGGAAGTGCGGTTTGAAAAAGAGCATATTAGCTCCATGAGCGGTGACGGAGAATTGATGATGACCATTCTTGCGTCCTTTGCACAGGAGGAAAGCCGCTCCATCAGCGACAATGTGAAGTGGGGAGTTCGCAAGCGGATGGCAGAGGGAATCCCCAACGGACATTTCAGAATTTACGGATACCGCTGGGAGGGAGACGAACTTGTCATTGTGTCGGAAGAAGCCGCTGTTGTCCGCAGGATTTTTCAGAATTTCCTTGATGGGAAGTCGCGGCTGGAAACCGAACGGGAGTTTGCTGCCGAGGGCATAACGACCAGAGAGGGAAACCGCTGGGTGGATTCCAACATCAAGCTGGTTCTTACCAACATCACCTACACCGGCAATATGCTCCTGCAAAAAGAGTACATTTCCGATCCCATTACCAAGCACAGGCGCAAGAACCATGGCGAACTGCCGCAGTATTATGTGGAGGACACGCATCCTGCCATAATTGATAAAGCCACCTTTGATTATGTGCAGGAGGAGATGGCAAGGCGCAGAGAACTTGGCTGCTTTGCGAATAAGTCGCTGAACCTGTCCTGCTTTTCCACAAAAATCAAATGCGGGAACTGCGGGCGGAGTTTCCTGCGCTCCGCTCGGAAACGGGGCAGCTATGTCATTTGGACCTGCGGCTCGAAAAAAGGTAGGGGCAAAAGCTGCGGTGCGCGGGACATTCCCGAAAAGCTGCTGAAAAGTGTCTGCGCCGATGTTCTCGGCACAGAGGAATTTGACGAATCCGTCTTTGCGGAGCGTGTCGAACAGGTAACCATCATCGGAAAAGACACGATAGAGTTTCATTTTTACGATGGCGAGGTCAGAGAGGTAAAATGGAAATCCGATGCCAAGAAAACCATGTGGACGCCGGAGCGGAAAGCCCTGTGGAGCGAATACAACTGCTGCGGCGGCAGGAAAGGAACCGACATGGGGTTCAACGAGTTTATGCAATGGAAGGAGCGTGACGGAGAATGGCAAGGAAAGTAACGGCGATACCCGCCACCATAAGCAAATATACCGCTGCTCCCATCAACAGCACGAAAAAGCGTAAGGTAGCAGGATATGCCCGCGTCAGTACCGACCACGAGGACCAGGTCACCAGTTACGAAGCGCAGGTGGATTACTATACGAATTATATTAAGGGGCGCGATGATTGGGAATTTGCCGGGATATATACAGACGAAGGCATTAGCGCAACTTCTACACGGCACCGTGCTGGGTTTAATAAGATGATTGCGGATGCCAAAGCTGGGAAAATTGACCTCATCATCACCAAGAGCGTGAGCCGCTTTGCACGGAACACAGTGGACAGCCTTACGACTGTCCGTGATTTGAAGGAGAGAGGGATTGAAATCTATTTTGAGAAGGAAAATATCTGGACGCTGGATTCCAAGGGAGAGCTACTTATCACCATCATGTCCTCGCTGGCGCAGGAGGAGAGCCGCTCCATTTCGGAGAATGTTACCTGGGGGCAGAGGAAACGCTTTGCTGATGGAAAGGTCAGCTTTGCCTACAGCCGCGTTCTTGGGCTGGACAAAGGTCCTGACGGCACGATTGTGGTAAACCACAAACAGGCGGAAACTGTGCGGCTCATCTTCTCCCTGTTCCTTGAGGGCATGAGTCCCCATTCGATTGCGGCTGAACTGACCAGGCGCGGCATTAAGACGCCAGGCGGCAAGGATGTATGGAACCAGCAGACGGTGCGGCGGATGCTTTCCAACGAAAAATACAAAGGGGATGCCCTTTTGCAGAAGGAATTCACGGTGGACTTTCTGCGGAAGAAAACAAAGAAGAATGAAGGAGAGGTTCCGCAGTATTATGTGGAGGGAAACCATGAAGCCATCATCCCGCCTGCCGTTTTCGACTTGGTTCAGGCAGAGCTGGAGAAACGCAGGAGCGGCAATTCCCGCTACAGTGGCGTAAGCATTTTTTCCAATAAGATTAAATGCGCCGACTGCGGCGGATGGTTTGGTTCAAAGGTCTGGCATTCCACCGACCGATACCGCAGGGTGATTTACCGTTGTAACAGCAAATACAAAGGACAGCGATGCGAAACTCCCCATGTGACGGAGGATGAAATTAAAGTAGCGTTCGTATCCGCATATAATCAGCTGGTTTCGGAAAAGGAGGAGCTTATCACCAATGCGGAACTTATCCGTCAGACGCTTTGCTGCACAGATGACCTGCAGGAAGAAAAGCGCCGTCTTGAGGAGGAGATGAGTGTGGTGGTCGAAATGACGCAGAGCATTATCGCAGAGAACGCTCGTGTCGCGCAAGACCAGGGCGAATACCAAAAACGCTACAATTCGCTGGCAGAACGCTATGACAGTGTCAAAGCACGCTACGATGAGACAGTAGCGGATATCACTGCAAAGGAAGCACAGAGTGAGCGGCTGGCGAACTTTATCAAAGTCATGGAAGCTCAGAAAGGCGTTATCACCGATTTTGACGAGCGTCTGTGGAGCAGCATGGTGGAATTTATCACGATCGGCAGGAAGAAGGAAATCATCGTAACTTTCCGTGACGGAACTGAGATACGGATATAAAAATACAGCACAGAAATTGGCACCTTGCTTTGGCAGGGTGCTTTTTTGCTGCCGGGGATTGAATTTTCTCAAGATATGTGTTACAATAAATTAGACGAATAGTGCAATTTATTTCAAAAACAGATGGGTGAAAATTATGCTGAAGAATAATATAGAGGTCGATGTGAAAGTAAAGTGTATTGAGATGGAAACCACACAGGCGAAACTTGCCGAGGATGTGGGGACCACTCCGTCCTATGTGAATCGGCTGATAAAAAAGAATGATAATATTGTCAACAGGACATTCATTCAGATGCTGGAAAAACTGGGATATGACATCGAACTGACATATGTGAAGAGAAATACGGATTAAAAAGACAGGAGGGACAGGCTATGTCATCACTTGGGAAAAGCATCAGTTTATATCTTATGGACGGCACTGCCGCAGGCAGATGGCAAGCCACACTCTCCAATTGGAACGGCATTGCTTACAAGGTTCCAAGAGGGATGCTGAAAGAATGTTTTATTGATTTGACGGAATTAAACGCACCGGGCGTATATTTCCTCTTTGGGCGAGACGATTCCACCTGGCGGCAGTTTATCTATGTTGGCGAGGGTGACGATGTCCTGAAACGCCTTACCCAGCCGCATACTTTTGAAAAGGACGGCAGCTACTGGACGGAAGCCATTATTTTTGTAACGCCTGACGGTACCTTGGAAAAAGGACGCGTAAAATATCTGGAGAACCGTTTCTATACCATAGCAAAGGATTCTGACCGATATCTTGTGAAAAATGGAAATACACCTCCCCAGTCGCCTATGTCAAAACAGATGCGGGATTTACTGGAGGAATTCATCATAAATGCGATGCTGGTAGTTCCGGCTCTTGGGCATATGGCGTTTGAGCCATTGAAATCTTCGGAATCCGAGAAAAGCGATGAATTGGATGGACTGCTGTATTTTTCACGGAATCATGGAAAAGGTGGAAATGCTACGGGAAAGCTGTCCTCCGATGGCTTTTGGGTACTGAAAGGCAGTTTTATTTATCAGAAAGTGGCGGATTATGCTCCGCAGGGAATTAAGAAACTGAGAGAGCAGTACGCTGCGTCTATTGACGCCGATGGGATTTTACAGGAAGATGTGCTGTTTGGAAGCCCTTCTTATGCATCCACTTTTGTCTGCGGGAAAAACTCGAATGGCCTGGCAGAATGGAAAAACAAAAATGGTGTTGCATTGAAGGATATGGATGCATCCGGGGAGAAAGTCTTCGATATTGAGGTTAGCGGCGGGGAAGATGAACCCACTCCATCGCAGAAGCAGATTTTTGGACAGGAAATATACCATCTTGCAGGGAAAAAGGCAGTGGCAACCGGCTGGATTTCAGATGGTGGCTTTACCGTTTGCAAAGGCTCCGGGTTCTGCATGACCGAAACAAAATCCTGCCATGAGTTTATCAGGGCTTTGCGAAAACAGCTTGTCGAAGAGGGTAAAGTGAACGGTGGCGTGTTCGTGGAAGATGTCCGGTTTAACAGCACATCAACTGCTGCCGCCTGTATCATTGGCGGAACCGCAAATGGAAATATTATGTGGCTAAATGCTGCCGGAAAGACCATAAAAGAACTGAAACATCAAAATGAATGACTGATATTCCGGCAATAATGCGAGAAACCACAATACATATTTGAGAAGGAGCAATTACAATGGCTGAAAAGAAAATGTATAAACTTATTGGCGCAGATGGCAAGGAGTATCTTTCCGAAATGCCTGGAACTTTGGGTGGGAACGGTAAGCTGAAAATTTATGGTCGGCTTGACTGCCCGTCTGCGCTTTCTACCATTAGGAGATTTCCTGGAAGCTATGAAAAGTCCCGTGTATTCTTCGCTGATGAGAAAACGGCTCTTGCAGCCGGATTCCGTCCGTGCGGGAACTGTTTGCGGGAGAAGTATAAGGAGTATATGGCTGACCCGGAAGTATATCGGGCAAAATTTGGATTAGAATGATGCGTATGCACCAAAATGCACCAAAGAACCAACTTTGGTGCAAATCTCAAGGGTTCGTGTAATTGTATCATTTATAGGACGGCAACAGATCCATGCTGTGGCTCTGGCGGTATGTTCGTTCAATCTGTTAAGTTTTTGCAGGTACATAGCGGTAATAGAAATCAGATTTCTGTATATGGTCAGGAATCAAATGCCGATACATGGAAAATGGCCAAGATGAATATGGCTATTCGAGGAATCGATGCAGATTTTGGACTGCACCATGCAGATACGTTTTTTAATGATATTCACAGGACATTAAAGGCAGATTTCGTAATGGCAAATCCACCATTCAATCTTTCGAATTGGGGACAAGATAAGCTTCAGGATGATGTTCGTTGGAAATACGGTTTGCCACCAGCAGGTAATGCAAACTTTGCATGGATACAGCATATGATTCATCACCTTGCACCAAACGGAAAAATTGGTCTTGTGTTGGCAAATGGTGCATTATCATCACAAACAGGTGGCGAGGGCGAAATTAGAAAAAAGATTATTGAGGATGATTTAATAGAAGGCATTGTAGCAATGCCAACACAGCTTTTCTATAGTGTTACTATTCCGGTGACTTTGTGGTTTATTAGCAAGAATAAGAAACAAAAAGGAAAAACATTATTTATAGATGCTCGCAAGATGGGATATATGGTTGATCGTAAGCACAGAGATTTTACAGATGAGGATATTCAGAAGTTAGCAGATACATTTGAGACATTTCAAAACGGAAGTTTGGAAGAAATAAAAGGATTTTGTGCTATAGCGACTGTGGATGATATTGAAAAACAAGATTATATTTTGACACCAGGAAGATATGTGGGTATCGAGGAACAGCAGATAGACGAAGAACCATTTGACGAGAAGATGAAACGATTAACAACGGAATTGTCTGGTATGTTTGAGAAGTCTCATGAATTGGAAGAAGAGATTAAGCATAACTTACAGGCAATTGGGTATGAAATATAAGGAAAGGATATATGGAATCAGCTGGGTGTTATATTATTAAGGCAACAAATTAATTATATATTTGTTCATGAAGAGGAGTAGGTTTTATGAGATTGGATGAGATAGTAGAAATAAATCCGGTGGAAAAACTGAAAAAGGACACATATGCAAAAAAAATAAGTATGGACAAGCTTCGACCATATTGCCGGGATATTGCTGGTTATACAATAGAAAAATATATGGGAGGTTCAAAATTTAGAAATGGGGATACATTAATGGCAAGAATTACTCCCTGTTTAGAAAATGGAAAAATTGCTAAAGTATCCGGTTTAAAAGAAGGCGAAATTGGTTTTGGTTCAACAGAATTTATTGTTTTCCGGGAAATAAAGAGCATTTCTGATGCTGATTATATTTACTATTTGATAAGCAGTCCAATGATACGTGAAATTGCAATAAAATCAATGGTAGGTTCGTCGGGACGACAAAGGGTACAGCTTAATGTACTGAGACAAATAAATGTTAATGTACCCAGTTATAAAAAACAAATTAAAATAGGAAAAATACTTAAGTTGTTAGATGATAAAATTAAAAATAATGATGCAATAAACAATAATTTAG
>JAMPAW010000049.1 GCA_023666975.1 Clostridium sp. | reverse complement strand
ACAAAGGTACAAACAGGTATTACCGGGCTTATGTGGAAGTGCAGAAAGCCAACATTAAAGAAAAATCTAACTGATACGGAGGAATAAGACCATGTGTAAAATTATAGCAATCGCAAACCAGAAAGGCGGGGTAGGCAAGACTACCACCACAAGCAACTTAGGGATAGGGCTGGCAAAGCAGGGGAAAAAGGTGCTGCTTGTCGATGCGGATGCGCAGGGAAGTTTAACCGCAAGCCTCGGCTTCACGGAGCCGGACAAGCTGGAAATCACCCTTGCGAATGTGATGGAAAAGGTTATCAACGATGAGGAAATCGAACCGGGCTACGGTATCCTGAAGCATGACGAGGGGATTGACCTGATGCCGGGGAACATAGAGCTGTCCGGTCTGGAAGTTTCCCTTGTGAACGTGATGAGCAGGGAGTGAGATGGTCAAGCTTTTTTGTAACACTACCACTGAACAAATTTCATTCCTTTGCATATCTTTTTTCAAATGGTGTCATATATCCATTTGATGAATGAGGACGTATGTGATTATAATAACCATATACATAATCGAATGTATGTTTGTTTAGCTCACGGTCGCTCTCAAAGCTGTTTTGGTGTACAAATTCCGCCTTAAATGTTCCATAAAAGCTTTCCATCGGCGAATTATCATAGGGACATCCTGCTTTACTCATGCTTTGTGTGATATGGTTCTCCTCACAAAATTCTGTAAATGCCCTTGAGGTGTATTGGGAGCCCTGGTCGCTATGCAGTATGAGTTCTTCCGGCACATGCTGATTATTAAGTGCAGCCTGTAGAGTCAGAATGGCCAGTTCTGCATCTATTCTTTTACTGTTCATGGTTGCAAGGACGGATTTATCATACAAATCTAGGATGCTGCAGTTATATCTTTTTGCCCCGTCCTTCAAATGCAGATATGTAAAATCCGTGCACCATTTTTCATTTGGTCTTGATACTGTAAAATCCTGTTTTAGTAAATTATCAAACTTTTTATAACATTCTCCCTTGCGGTATTTTGGCTTTTTAGGCATTACAACCGATTTAAGCTTTAGTTCCCGCATATACTTATGCACGGTGGTTCTGCTCAGGCTGATTCCCCGCCTCTTTAAAAATATAACCATCATTCGGTATCCCGGACGCCCGTCATATTCGTTATAGATATCTAATATTTCCTGTTTGCTCTTTTCTTTGTTTTTTAGATAAACTGCTTTTCTGTTCTTCTTATAATTGTAGTAGGCATTCGGGCAAAGATGGAATCTGCAAAGAAGCCATCTGACTCCAAATTCCTTGTGGCTTTCGTCAATAAATCGGTATTGGTCTAATCGGTTTCCCTTGCGAAGAATGCGGTGGCTTTTTTTAGGAAACGGTTTTCTTTTTCCATTTCTTCCAGTTTTTTGCGGAGCCGGAGATTTTCTTTATAAAGTTCTCCCTTTTCGTTTGCATCTGGATTCATTTCGCATTCTTCTTCAAACTGCCTGATCCAGCTTCGGACAGTTCCTTCACCTAAATGGTACTCTTTATTGACGCTTGCGATGGTTCTGCCCTCCTCTAAGACAAGACGAACCATCTGTTTTTTGAATTCAGGCTCATAACGTTTGTTGGTATTTGCCATTTTTCTCACCTTCACTTTCATTTGAATTATATCATTTATTCCAGTATCGGTGTTACAATTTTACTTTACCACATCATGCCCATACATATCTAATTTTATCCTTATCTGGTATCAATCAAGTTTCGGTTTGAAATAAAAAAGGAAGTGATGAAGTAAATTCTTTGCGAAATGTAGAAAGAATGTTATATATGTCAATAGACAATAAGGATATACATTATCCTATTATTGATGAAGAAATGTTTGAAAAATACTTTCATGAGGATATTCTCTTTGAGAGACTATGTTTGAGAATTAAATCAGAAGGGTAGCAGAAGAATATACAGAGATTCATCTAATACATTATGCAGATTGGCGGCAAACTATGTTACATATGTATTATACTTTTCACAGAACCGATCTGTATGAAATTTTATTCAAGGCAAATTTAAATTATTTTGCAACTTCGCAAACCGAATAAATGAGTATAATCTGATTTGCTCTTCGCCAGAGAAGATATTTGATGTACAGATAGGGATGCTTCGAGTGATGAATGCACCATTTGTATTAGAGGTCTTGGGAAGTGTGGAAAATAGAAAATGGGCAAGATATATGTACTCAAAGTATCATAACCTGATTCGAGGTGCTATGATTAATAAGTATCAATGGCGTTATTTGAAGGAGCAGGAAGAGTGTGAAGCGACTGTAGACAGGGAAATGTATCATTTTCTTGGACGCGTATCCTCCGATAGGAAGTATTATGCATACTTGAGGTATATGGCACAAAAGCAGATTGTAGATGATTATTGCAGTTTTGCCTAAATATTTGGATGAGGAAGATTTATCCAAATGTACGAAGAGAGAGCAATGAGGATTAAATTTATTATATTGCATAATTACCTTTAAAAGGATATACACTAATGAGGTAGCTGTATTTTTATAACAGGCGAGGGAAAAATCTTCGTCTATTTTATTATTGGTCTAACATGTAATCTGTATTAATTCTTCAAAAATTAAAAAACAGTTGAAAAATTGTCACGAAAATTATATAATTATCGTGACAAAACAAGGAGAGTGTTTTTATGGCAAGTGGCATATATACAGAAATAAAGAAGAGAATAGAGATGGCCGAACCGGGAACGGTATTTTTGACATCAGATTTTACAGATATTGCAACAACAACAACTGTTAGAAAATGTCTTGGAAGACAAGTTGAAGAAAAGAATATACGAAGAATTATGAATGGAGTGTATGAAAAACCTGTATATAGTAAGTTACTTAAAGAATATATTCCTGCAAATCCCGATGCGATAGCATATGCCATTGCCAGAAGTTTTCATTGGACTATTGCTCCATGCGGAGATGTAGCCTTAAATAAGCTGGGACTATCTACACAAGTTCCGGTTGTTTGGTCCTATATCAGTGACGGACCTTATCGAAAATTTTCGTGGGATAATATTACACTGTCTTTTAAGCACCGTGCGAACAGAGAGATTTCATTTATGTCTGAGACTACCACTTTGGTTGTTGAGGCATTAAAGACGTTGGGAAAAGAGCGGATTGATGACGGTATTATCTTGAGTTTGAGAAACAGATTGCCTGAAGCGGAGAAGAAAAAGATATTAGAGGAAGCAACAGGTGTAAGCGAATGGATATATGCAGTAATCAGAAAGGTGTGTGCTGAATAATGAAAGAAGTTGCTAAATTACAGATAAAGGATAGAACAGAATTGTTTCAGGCTACTGCAATTTCGATGGGAATGCAGCCCAATGTAATAGAGAAAGAATTTTGGGTGTGTTTTATGCTGGACCATCTGTTCCATGATTGTAAGTATAAGAATGCATTTGTTTTCAAAGGTGGTACAAGTTTATCTAAATCGTACCATGTTATCGAAAGATTTTCTGAGGATATAGATTTAATTTTGGATTGGAGAAAAATTATTAATGACGAGATAAATCCCTGGGAAGAAAGGTCAAAAACAAAGCAGAATATATTTAATAAGCAGATCAACGCTGAAGCAGCAAAATTTTATAAAGAGGAATTGGTTCCACAGTTGAATTTAGAAATGAAAGAAAAGCTGGGGGATGGAGAATGGATTTCAGTTGATACAGAGGATGAGATGGCGGTTAATTTTTATTATCCACAGATATTTGAAGCAGAATATTTGCATTCCTGTGTAAGATTGGAAATTGGACCATTGGCAGACTGGATGCCATCTCACGAGACTACAGTAACTCCATTTGCAGCGGAAAAATATCCGGACATATTTTTGCAAAAAGAAACATCGGTTCTGACCATTGATGTTGAGAGAACTTTTTGGGAAAAACTCACTATATTACATAAAATTGCAAATTTTCCGGAAGGTAAAACATTGCCTGCAAGATATGCAAGACATTTATATGATGTCTATAATCTGGGTAATTCATGGGTAAAAGAGAGTGCATTTGATAGAAAAGAATTATTGGAAAAGGATGTTGCTTTTAAGCAAAAGTTTTATTATGCCAAGGGTGCTCATTATGAAACGGCAACTTTGAGCAGTATTGAGCTTTTACCGAGAGAATCGGTACTCAGTGCATTGCAGGAGGACTATCAGGCAATGAGGAATATGATATATGGGAATATACCAGAGTTTGAGGATATACTTGCATTTCTTGAGAAATTACAGGATGAAATACATGAGCTGAGAAATAGTGATATTTTGTGACGAATAGGAGAACGTGATGGAAGAAAAAGTAATTGAGGAAGGTTATTATAAAATTCGACGAAAAAAAGGTAGTCATGTAAATAGAAAGATAAATTCAGATGGTTCAAGAAGTTCCATTCAATTTTGCGATGGAACAAATGACTTAAATGGTCCGGTTGAATTGATAGAAGTGGATGAAAGCGAATTGATGAGAATACAAAATGAGTGGGGAATACATCCAGTTGTCAAATATGTAATTGATAACATACTGGCTCCTTATATTACGAGGGAATTAGAAAGAGGAACTGATTATCTGTCAGGGGTACTTGATGGTCAAATATTCTTGTTACGAATAGCGGAAGTAAAAAGATGATTACCGGTTCCTCAGCACTTAAGAATGCGGGTGGAATTATTGCGTATATGCTTATTGGTGATAAAATTCCAAAAGCAGAATGTGAGCGACTTTTGGGTGTGCTGAGAGAGGCGGCGGATGATGAAACTGTTGAGTTGCCTGATGTGATTGAATGAGGAAGGTGATGTTATTGACGGAAACTAATTTAAATGCTACAAAAAATGGTGGACTAATATATACTACGGGTCTTGATAAAGGTATTCCCATAGGATGTCTACAGGAGAACGATGGTAAAAAGGTGCTAATTGTTAAAGATCATAGGAAAACAGATTATATAAGAATTGAAGAATTGGTTACGATTCTGATGGAATATCAATACAATAATGTATAACAGACTTGGACGAGCTAGTTCCATATTTATGTGGTAAACAAAGCCGGAGTAGAAATGCATGCATAAATTATATGTGTGCGTTCTGCTTCGGCTTTTCTTTTTTGAAAAATATTAAATAGGACTTGCAAAACAAGAACATATGTTCTATAATTAAATTACGCTATCTTAGCAGGTCAAATGATAAAGCAGTTGCCTTACGCAGAAAACAGGAGGTGCAAAGTGTGGAAGATGAATACATACACATTGCCTGTCCTTGCTGCAAGAACAAGCGATTGTTTGATTTGATACGAGGATCTAAGGGCATCGTTTCTATAAAGTGTCCGATATGCAGAGCTGTTGTGGCAGTTTCCCTCCATGATGGTAAAGCTAGTAATAATGAAAGAATAAATCGTACTGAGCAAATCGGAGCATAGGTTACTATAGCTACCAACGCCTGGCGAAAATATGTTTGTAATGCAGGTTACAAGTGTATTTTTGTCGGGCGTTTTTGTTTTGTAATAAAAGACGGAAGGAGGTGAAACGAGTGCAGTTTACATCTGAAGTGAAAAAATTAGATGATACTACAAGGCTTGAAATAGGACAGCGTATTCAGGAAGCAAGACTGGCTAAAGGGATTTCAGGTGAGGACCTAGGAGCGTATTTAGGAATCAAGGGGAATCAGATATCCCGCATTGAAACAGGTAAAGCGAAATGTTCTTTGGAACATATCTTCATTATTGCTCAGATATTGGACTGCACTACGGATTACCTTCTATATGGAAAGAAAGAACACTTGACTTTTTCGCCAGAGCAGGTGGAATTAGTTAAGCGTTTGTATCGTAGCATACAAAATTAGCCTTGCAAAGACTATTTGCAAGCAAAAGATAGTCCTGCGAGGACGAACATAGAATTAAAATCTGTTTTATCATAAATACATAGCAAGCGGGACGCCACTTGCAGTAAAGATACAGGCGCTTGTATCACCCAAATTTGATTAAGAAAGGTGATACTAATATGGAAAAAACATTGAATAACAAAGCAGAAGCAAATAAGCATATTCCTGCAATCGGTTTTATTAAGACCAGAAAACTTGAGTGTGTTGCGATGGATATGGCAGAAAAAATGCATGCAGAAGCCATGAAGAAGGGCTATTGCATCTTGGAAATCACTGTAGACCGTGATGGCAGCAGAGACATTGACAGAGAGCAGTTAGATGAGATTTATGAGCTTATGAAACTGGAGTCTTTTCATGATCTGTTTATCAGACGAATGGAGGATATTGCAACAAGTTTTGATGACCAGTTGGCTTTTGCCAGATATGCTGATGATCACAAGGTAAATATTCATATTATTGACGTAACTCCGGAATCAGATAGTGAGATTTGGGACGGAGGTACAGGATGTTAGCAGCTTTTCATAATGGAGAGCGGGAAGATTTAGTCTTCCTGCCCGACTATGACGTATATTTGGCAGTAGACTTTGATGGAACGAATGTCTATGACCCTTACGAAAATCTTCTAGGACATTTTGACACAGAGGAAGAGGCACGAGAGGCTGTGGTAAGGTGGAAAGGAGGAGTGGCTGATGCAGTATGATGGATTTACAGTAGGACCGGGAATAAGGACTTTACGCAAAAATAGTGATTACACACTGGAAGAGTTAAGTGATAAGACTGGCATTAGCACTTCAACGATTAAGAGAATTGAGCAGGGTAATAGACCACTTAGTATGAAAAATCTGTATAGCATTATGGAGGCGTTTGAAGTAGATGCCAATACCGTCTTAAGCATCAATCCGAGCAAAAATAAGTATTCGATTGATGAGAGATTAGACGACTTGGACGAAAAGCAGCGAGAGTATTTCTTTAAAACCTTTTCATTTATGTTAGATCAGGTGGAAGTGGCTTCACTGTAGAACAGGAGGAAGATTATGAGCAGGGCAAAGAAAAGGAAAATGTTCGATTGTATTGAATACTTATCTGTTGAAGCTCCTCTTGAGAAAGTGGATTATCTTGAAGATAAGCAGAGCAAATACATTCGTGAATATGTAAAAAATAAGGAATATAGCATTGTTGGTACGGAACGCAGACACGGATTTTCGCAGGGCGATGTTAATAGACAGTGGGCAGCCATTGTAAAACTTATCAGGGCGAAGCGTGTAGATGGGGTGGTTATTGCAAATATGGCAGCAGTATCAGACAGCGTACCGGATGCATTTTATAAGGTCGGTCAGATTGTTGATGCTGGCGGAATCATTGTAACCGTTGATGAAGGTAGATTGGATATGAATATCAAGAGGGATTGTAATGAAGGAGAAGAATAAGAAGGTTTATAAGAAATATAACAAATTTGATGTTGTGTATGCGGACTTTGGAAGTAACCCACACGGAGTAGAAAGCGGAGTAAGACCTGGTATCATTATTTCTTGTGATGCATCAAATCATGCCGGTGCTCCACAGGTATCAGTTGTTCCGTTAAGTAGCAAGTTGAAGGATATTCCGGTACATGTGATTGTTAATCCTTCTGATGTAAGAGGATACAATCTCAGAAAACAGTCGGATTTTATGCCAGAGGATGCACAGACTTTGGCTAAAGGATGTATCAGAAGTAAAAGCGGATATATTCCAAAAGACTCAGTAGTCAGGGAAGAGATTGACAGAGCATTGATAATGCAGTTTGATTTGTTACCCGTTGCTAGAAAGATGGTATTGGAGGAGATGCAAAATGCGGGAGCGAAATAAGAGGGAAAAGCGATTTGTACGATATGCAGAAGGTGCCGAAATGTATTCAATGAGTTTATCCAAGTTTCAAGAACTGGCAAAGGATGCAAGGGCTTGTTACAAATTGAACCATATGGTGCTTGTAAATCTTGACCTAATAGATGAATACTTGGAAACATTTCGTATTACTGACGAGGATTTCTATAAATAAAAAGATGTAAAAAAGAATTTGTAAGAGTCTGCAAGAATCTACTTGACTTTATGGCAGCCATAAAGTATACTATAGTCAGATGGAGGTAGAACGATGGCAAAGATGGGTAGACCTAAAGTTGATGAACCCGCTGATAAGCGAGTGACGGTAAGATTCAAGGAACAGGAATACAATCTTTTGCTTGAGTATGCTGAACATCGCAAAATGACTATAGCGCAAGCGGTTAGGCTGGCGGTTGAAAGAGAAATTTTAACCAAACAGCAGTAATGCAGGCTCTTTTCTTTGGAAAGGAGAAAAGATGGTTTGTAGAAAAGATGGTAAAGGAAGAGTTTTAAGGAAAGGCGAGCATTATCGTAAGTCGGATGGAAGATATTCTTATATCTACACAGATCCATTAGGCAAACAGCGAACCATATATGCTAAGTCCTTGGTTACACTGAGGCAGAAAGAGGAAGAATTAGTTCGTGACCAGATGGATGGGCTTGATGTATATACAGCGGGTTCGGCAGATGTGAATTTCTTGTTTGATAGGTATATATCAACCAAGTCGGAATTAAGAAGTACCACATATGCCAATTATGTATATACATGGAATCATTTCATAAGAGATACATTTGGTAAGAAGAAAATAAAAGATGTCAAGTATTCAGATGTATTATTCTTCTACACGGATTTGATTCAGAATCAGCACTTGCAGGTGAATACCTTAGAGAGTATCAACACAGTTCTCAGACCGGCTTTTCAGTTGGCTGTGAGAGATGATATAATAAGGAAGAATCCCGTTGATGGTGCTTATGCCGAGGTTAAAAAAAGGAATGGCGGTTCAAGAAAGACAAGAAGAGCTTTGACAGTAGAACAGCAGAGAGCCTTTATGGAGTATGTGGCAAACAGTCCATTCTTCTTTCATTGGTATCTATTCTTTACATTCCTATTAGGAACCGGATGCAGAATTGGAGAAGCGATTGGTATCCGTTGGGATGATGTGGATATGGAAAAAAGAATTATTAGCATTAACCATAGCCTGACTTATTACTCAAGAGCAGATGATTCTTTTAAGTGTGAGTTCCGTGTGTCAGAACCAAAGACAGAGGCGGGCATAAGAGAAATACCTATGATGGAGCCGGTGTATGAGGTTTTGAAATCAGAATGGGAACGACAGCAGGAAGAAGGCTTTTGTGAAGAGAACATTGATGGTATGACGAATTTCGTTTTTACAAACAGATTTGGAATGCCTCACAATCCTGCAGCAGTCAACAGAGCAATTAAGAGAATTGTCGATGCACACAATTCAGAAGAAGAGGTTAAGGCAAAAAAGCAGAAGAGAGAACCTATTATGATCCCCAGATTCTCATGTCATATTTTCCGTCATACCTTTGCTTCTAGATTCTGTGAAAAGGAAACAAATGTAAAGGTAATTCAGAGTGTGATGGGACACGCAGATGTTACTACAACAATGAACATCTACGCAGAAGTCAATACCGAGATTACCAGAGAATCGCTTGAAAATTTAGCTAAAAACATGAATGTATTTTAGAAAAGAGTCCTCTATTGGTGAGGACAAATGCATCTGACTAAAAAAATTGGAAAAGACCAATTTTTGACCAAAAAGTGCGATGAATTCGCAAAGAATATCAAAGAAACGCACAGAGGTTTTGGGAAGAGTAAGAACATGTTTAAATGAAAATAAAGGAGAATAATCCACCTCCCAAAAAGCTCCCGACAATGAAGTCCTTGGGCGGAAAAGACCAGTAAAATCAAGGGTTTTGGCGATTGGGGATTCGGATTTACGACCAATTTACGACAATTGAAAAGATGATGAAAAAGAAGGTTGAAATACACCTTCTTTTTTAAATGAATTTTTGATAACGTAGTTGCTTTGGGTGATTATATTCAATCACTTTCTTGTAAGCTATCGGAGATTGTCTATTGCAAAGATGTTTAGAGTATGTTACATATAAGAATATAAAAAAGAACTGCCGCCACCCTACATACGGCTGTTCTTGCAAAGTACATTAGCATAGAGCGACAAATGAAACCTTCGTGATTAGGTGATTTATGAATGAAAAAGTATAATCATGAAATAGGTAATGCAGACGGCGATTTTTTGTTATATACGGAAAGCACTTAAGGAGGAACCCCAAAATGGATAACAAGATGGACTATTTACAGAAATATCATAAGGATGTTCAGGTAATTGCAGGCGGCTTTGATGAGATTGCGGATATTCCGGATAGCTGGAAGCGGGTGCTGAATCTGCAAAGGACAGAGGACAAGGTAATCGTTGCCATGCAGATGTGGAGCAGAGCTGCCGGTAGGGAGTTAAGTAATTCGATACAGTACATGAGGATGAATCTGAAAAATGTTGAACTGATTGCCTATGGGGGACGGTATTCCTTATTGTACAGCATTGCATCGGCAAATGGACAGATCTTATATTATGAGGGAGAAAATCCTCTCCAATGCCAGCCGTCAGGCAATTTGGAAAAATTCTGGACAGACTTTCCGGCCACGGTTCAAAATTTTTATCAGAATGTACATGATGGATTTTACGATTATGCAAGCGGAAGTATGGGATTGTATGCGAAAAGTGACATTTTGTGTTTAGGAGATGAAGAATGGGGAATCATTGAGGGAATGGAAGATTCCCTGGAGTCCGCCTTTGGTTTTTTTGGCAGCGGAATGGGCGTATATGTTGTGATGGATGCATCCAATTGTCAAGACAGTGATGCGACATTGTGGTATACCACGAAACTGCCGCATTATCATATCCCGTTCTGGGATATTGTAGACGAATGGATGGTGATTGGTTTTCAGGGGTAAAGAGCGGTTAAAATGAAAAATACAGGCTTGGTGAGATTTTGATTGCGTTTAAAGACGTCGTAGGCTATATGGAAGGAGATAGGATATTTATCGAAGGGTCTTTGGAAATAGAATTTGAAAAGGAAGTGATATCGTGGCAATACCGACAAACATAAAAACTTTATTATCAGGTGAAGTAGTAGAGTGGGCAAGAATTGAATTTAAAGAAACGTGGGATTCTGCGGCATCCTTGAAAACAATCTGTGCATTTGCAAATGATATTGATAACTGGGGTGGTGGTTATATTATAATTGGTGTTAAAGAGGAAAATGGAGGCTCCGATTATTTGTTAAATGGTGTTCCAACACATAAACTTGATGCATATAAAAAGATATTTATGCAAAATGCAAACTTATCCGACCGGCTTATACCCCTATAGTAGGCATTGAGACTTATAAGAATAAGCAATTTATTATTCTTTGGTGTCCGGGTGGAGATAACAGACCGTATTCTTCTCCTAAGACGATGGCGAAGGAAAACAGGTCTCGTATTCATTATATTCGTAAGGCATCAAATACGGTAGAACCGTCAGACGATGAAGAAAAGGATTTGTTTACTCTTGCCAATAGAGTACCGTTTGATGACAGGGTAAATCATCAGGCAGATATTTCAGATTTGAATATAACCTTGATTCAGAATTATCTGAAAGAAATTAAAAGTTCTCTTTATGAAAAGTCAAAAGCAGGTGACTTTATTGAAGTATGTAGCGATATGAATATAATTAGTAATCTTCCGGAATATATAAAACCAAAGAATGTTGGTTTGATGTTTTTTAGTATGGAGCCGGATAAATTTTTCCCATATACACAAATAGATGTTGTCCAGTTTCCAGATGGATTAGGAGGAAATGATATTATAGAAAATACGTTTAAAGGACCAATTCATCAACAGCTTAGAAATACACTTCAATTTATCAATAATACGATTATTACGCAAAAGGTTGTTAAGCATCCAGATAGGGCAGAATCCGATCGTTTCTTTAACTATCCATATGCTGCCATAGAGGAAGCCTTGTCTAATGCGGTATATCATCGTGCATATGATGTCAGGGAACCAATTGAAGTGCGGGTAGAGCAGGATAAAATTGAAATAGTGAGTTTTCCGGGACCAGACCGTTCCGTAACGAAAGAGGGGCTAAAAAAATTTAGAGTATCTAATCGACGATACAGAAATCGCCGAATCGGTGATTTCTTAAAAGAACTGCATTTGACAGAGGGCAGAAATACGGGATTTGAAAAGATCCTGAAAGCATTGGAGTTGAATGGTTCACCAAAACCAGAATTTGAAACAGATGATGATCATAGTTATTTTATTTCAAGATTGTTTGTACACGAGGCATTTTTAAAAAAAGAGCCGAAAAAAGGAGCCGAAAAAAGGAGCCAAAAAAGAGAGCCGAAAAAAGGAGCCAAAAGAAAGCAGGAAGTATTAGAACTTTTAGGGGCGAATCCAACAATGACACAACCAATGCTCATGGATATATTGGATTTAAGTAGAAAACAGGTACAAAAGACCATAAAGGAACTGCGGGAACAGGGTATGCTTGAGCGAGAAGGTTCTAACAGAAATGGAACGTGGAAGGTTAAGAAGTAGATACAATTTGAATTGAAGGATCTTTGGAACTAAATGATGTTAAAAGAATTACAAGAGATAATAACCAAAAACAATTATATTGAAAAGACGAAAGAATCATTTTGGAAAACATTTAAGAATTATCAGGTGGAATGTCCGGAAGAATTTAATGAGGTATTTTGTCCCTACCGTGCAGAGAGAATGAATATTATAGCAAATGACGTCTCCTTTCTGGTGCATAACTGGCCGGATGAGGATTATTGCTGTATCGTGATTAATCTTACGATTGAGTATAATGATGAAATCGTTGGCTATTATGATGTGCATTATACGCTTGACGGTGATGTAGATGATGATTTTTTTGTTATATACTGAAGCTTTTGATAGCAGTTGCCAGTTATATTGTTATACTATTTGGAATTTTGCTGTTAATATAAGAAATGCGGCATCCGGTTATCGAAAAGATGTTGGTGCCAACCGAAAGACATAGCAGGACATAACGGTGGGAGAACTGCTGGAATGTGGGCAGATACTTTATGACGATAGGAGGATACGAAATGACGATACAGGAGAATACGGTTATTCAACCGATGCCAAGTGTGGAACTGCTGGCGGAGAAGGAGAGAAAATGGAGGCTGGTTTTGCCTGCGGATTATAGGGATTTTATTATGAAGTATAATGGCGGAATACCAAATGAGGCATCATTTGAATGTGGCAGCCGCAGCTATGCAATAACGCGATTTTTGTGTATTTTGCAGAATGTTCAGGAAAGTCCGAATGGTATTTATGATATTGGTGCCGTAGAATCCCAGATCGGAGAACGGCTGACGGATAATGAGGATTTAATTGGCATAGAGGTACTGCCGATTGCAGAATTATTTGCCGGAGATTATGTATGCCTTGATTATCGGGAAGATCAGGGGAAACCGTGTATCTGCGTGTGGAGCCACGAGGAATCGGGAGATTTTGAACCGGTGACATATAAAGTGGCAAATACGTTCTCTGAGTTTGTGCAGGGGCTAGGACACTAGGTTGAAGGAATCACAATGATGAGCGAACACTGAAAAGCTTTGCGAGAGTCAAGGCATACTGTTTGCAGGAAGCAGCAATCATGAACGAATAGAATAAGAGCAGTGACAAAACAGGGGTTCAATCGTCTGCATGGAGGTACGATATGCCATTTGTAAATGAAAAATTAACGGAAAAACAAAGGAAAGAGTTTGTAAGTAGAGGAATAAAAAGACCATGGTCGGAACGAATAGCAAATCCTATTTACAGAACAATAGATGTAGAAAGAAATATGTGTCTTTGGAATTTAGGTAATTTGGGAAGAGACTTTTTTGAGCATTATATGTTTTTGTTTGAGTGGAATGGAGAAGAATATTCTTTGATTATGGAATATATAGTTCCAGATCGTATGGAAGGTTATATTAAATGGAAGATTTCGAAATTTGAAAAAGAAAGTGTATTGGGTAAACCTTTTGCTAAAGATTTTAAAGAAGCATTAATTCAATACGCTGTTAATGGAAGACCAGATCAACAAGGGAATATAAAAGTTGATATAGATTTTGAAGGAGAGACCATATAATTTCTTTCAATATTGATTCATTCATCAGGATATAGTATAGAATAAAAACGATACTTGAATATGCACCGAAACAATATAAAATTAGGAACAAAGGGGATATTAATTAGATTTGCATAGTAAATTTAGATGTTTTGAATATAATAAGGTATACATGGTATAGTGGTTGAAAAATTGAACTTATTGCTGCAACAATTTACGGATTAGAAAAATCTGTTGCATTTTCCCGGTATTCTGCTATACTATGATATAGAAGTAAATGTTTGCCGTTTTTATGCAACGGGGTATAAGAAGCATAATAAGTAATTTTGCCACTTGCCGATGGTGTGGGGTATAAATGATTCGGTATGTAAATGATTGCCACTTGCTATACAGGTGGGATATAAGTAGTATAGTTCGTAAAAATCCCCATCGGTTTTGATGGGGATTTTTTATAAGGAGAAATCATGGAAATAAGACAAGGATACGCATACCATATCAAAAATGAATTTTATGATTTGGTAAAGGACAAATACCTTATGAGTAATATGGAAGAAGAATTAACAAGCGATAAAGTCAGATAGGGGAGGCTTGGAAATGGAAATACTGAAAACTATTTCATTAATGGGTAGGGTGTCATATGGCATCTGCTGTTTTGAAAACACCCTGTTTCATTTGGGCTACCGGGTGCAGGATTGGAAAATCGTACTGGAAGCCCTCTGGAGTTTTACCAGTATCGAATATTTAGATGATTGGAATGGAATCATATCCGAAATGATCCCGGAAAATTTATTGGAATTTGTGTCATATGAAGAACACGATTTTGAATATTTGGATGAGGATACGTTTCAATATCTTTATCAATTATATCAGAACATTGATGAGCAGATAGATGATGTGATGTCGGCTGTCTACGCTATCGGAGCCAGCCATTCCTACAGCGTGATAGTGGGCTGCGGACAAGAAAGTTTTTATGAACTCACAAAATTGATTGATTATATGACGAAAAAACAGATACCACTGCCGGATATCGATGCTTTCAGGAGATTCCGCATAGAGGAGAATAAAGGCTGGGGAAACCGGTTTGACGGGAGAAGCCTGTCAAGAATTATATGAGTAACGGTTTCGCAGGATAAAGGAGATTAAGATGAACAATTTTTTTGATTACAACACAGAAATCAGACAGTATGACGGCTCGGCTTATGAGCAGGCAAGAACCGGGGAAGCCTTATGGCAGGAATGGCTGGACATAAACAGGCAATACGAAAAACAGATAACAAATTATGCAGGCTATCTGCCCTTTGCGATTTTGCCGTTCCCGCTGCAGCTTTTAACCGTGTTGGGGATGATTTTATTGGTTCCCTATATTCCGCTGCTTGTGCATTTGCCCAATATAGGCGAGATCATGAAAAATTCGCCGGATGCCCCGTGGAGTTTGATCATAGGGCTTGGCATTTGCGTGTTTGGCATTACCATTTTGCTGGTGTTATATCTCATCATCATGAAAATACTTAACAGCAAAAAAGACCATACCGGGCTGCGGAAAGAGAAAAACCGCATACAGAAAAAAATTTTTCAAGGGTTACATATTCCAACCGATATTGATTGTTATCCGCTGGATGTATTATCCGTAGAATATGGGAAAACAGTGCGGGAAAAACAATATAAGCATCGGTATAAGGCATCGACATGGACGTGCTTTTTTCAAAATGATACATTGTACATTACGGATCATCTGCATTTGTTTGCAATGGAAATCCCAAAGCTCCAATTGTCCTACACGGCAGGCACAATCTATATGGCGAATAGTACGGCGAGATCTGACACAGCGGGGATATCCTGTTTTATCCCCGGTTATTATAAGGTAGAGGGATATGGAAGCATACAAATCTACGGTTCTAACGGGCAGTTTGAGATACTGGTTCCGGCGTATGACTGGGATAACGGTATTAAAAAAGAGATTGAAGCATACCGGGAGGCTGCCAAAGTGCATTTCGGGCAGAAGGAGCTTGTATTTTATTGGGATTCCGATTGCTTTTTCAATGAAAGTATAACGTGGGATGAAGATTATGACTGCTGCGTGAGGCTGAAACCGAAAACCTTACAGGCTGAAGACATGGAACAGGTAAAGGCAGACTTCCTGGCGATTATGCGTGATACAGCCGCATGGAATAGGAAACTGCTGCCCTTAATTGAGCAAAAGACAGGCAAAGGAGAGAAGGCTTATCGGAAAAATGAGATCGGGCTGCTTGGATTTTTCGTGGAATCGGCACATAAAGTTTCGTTCTGGTATGACATACCCGGCGAAGATGATGATTATATTGAGGTATCCGGCAATATAGAGGAGGATGTGTGGACAGTAAGCAGAAAAGAAGAGTGTAAGCTGCTTGATTAACCGTGAATGGTCCGTGCAATGGTGAATGGGAATGAATGTCGCCTTAAAATGCGGCAATGCAGATATCATTGAGCTGGTAGAGCAGTATTTTTGATTCGATGAAACACAATGCAAAACATTGCAACACAAAATCACTTGTTTTGTTGACAATGCTTGCGTTCGCACATATAATAAAATCAAACTGAAACAAGGGGTGATCTCAATATGGCTACTACAAATATTAATGTGCGTGTAGATTCTGCATTAAAACAGGAAGCAGAAACTCTTTTTAATGATCTTGGCTTAAATATGTCTTCTGCGATTAATATGTTTTTGCGTTCTGCTATCAATCATAACGGTATACCGTTTGAAATCAAACGTCCTGCACCAAATGCAGAAACAAAAGCTGCCTTAGATGAATATGAAGAAATGAAAAAGAATCCTGGTAATTACAAGCGTTACGAATCATTTGACGAAGTGTTAGATGAGGTATTTACTGATGCTTAAAATTGTTCCGTCTAATCAATTTAAAAAGGATTTGAAACTTGCAAGAAAGCGTGGCTGCAAAATAGAGCGTTTGCGGGATGTTGTTAATGTATTAGCGAATGGACAAAAGTTAGATGAAAAGCACCATGACCACGGATTAGCAGGTAATTATAATGGATTTCGGGAGTGTCATGTTGAACCGGATTGGCTCCTTATTTACCGTATTCATCAAGATGCACTTGAATTATTCCTATTCCGTACCGGAACACATTCGGATTTGTTTTAACAGATTTCTAACTTTTAGGAGTAGCCTTTTGCATTATGGCTATATTCATGATTATTGGCCTTAGGGGTACGCAAGGATTCTGATATTACTGTAAAAGTGCAATAGTATGATTGATTTTGAACGGAACAATAATAAGGATTTGCGAGGGACACATATGATTAGAATAAGACCATATAGAGCTTCGGATGTAGATACGATTTTATCGTGGTGCCAGGATGAAAAAGCATTTTATCAATGGACAGCAGGTATACTTGGTAATTATCCTATCACACAAAAAGAATTTTGTTTTGTTGAATCTCTAATGCCGTTTACTGCATTTGATGAAACCGGAATTGTTGGCTTTTTTACACTAAGAAATCCTGATGAATCATTAGATGAGCTACGCTTTGGATTTGTTATTGTAAATCCTCGAAAAAGAGGAAAAGGCTATGGAAAAGCTATGATCCGGTTAGGGCTGAAATTTGTATTTGAAATATATGGAGCAAAAAAAGCATCATTGGGTGTTTTTGAGAATAATCCTTCCGCGTATTACTGTTATAAAGCAGTCGGCTTTCGTGATGTAGTGTTTGATACAACTGAAAAATATTGTGTTCTGGGTGAAGAATGGAAGTGCAGGGAATTGATTATGGAAAATATATAATTTTTTGTAAACAATTTATTCGCACTTAAAGAAAGGATAAAATGACGAGTAGCAAGTCTTGTTCTTCTTACTGTATATATCGTTACATCCACCGCTTCTCGTTTTTTTGCAAGGATGTTCAATGTGCCTACATCAACATAATTGTCTACCAGGACTATCGACTGTTCAGCCTTTTGAATAAGACTTACCAACAAACTGAATGCATCATATATTTGACCGTCAAAAAATATATGATGATCTGCCTCTTCATGTTCTGAAATATATGCAAAGATTTTATCGAATTTTTCATTTGATTCCTTTTGATATTGCAGTTGTTTTAATTCCAAGCTGCTTAATCGTTCAAACACAACGCATTTTCTGCCAGGAATTTCCTCATCTTAACAAAAGTATTCATGATATTTAAGCTTATCTGTATTGCTTCATCACTTCGCAATATCGCCGAAAGCATTGCTATTCCCTGTTCAGTAAACACATATGGTAAATATCTTCTACCGCCTTTAGATGAAACATTTTCTGACTCTATATTTGAGGTCGCAATTTGCGACCTCAAAGAAATATTACATCAGTACATTGCTTTATGTCAATCGGTTTCGGCTTCAATCGACAAATAATTTATTGCTTCTTTGTTTTGTTGAATCTCTAATGCCGTTTACTGCATTCGATAAAACTGGAATTGTTATAATTATAAAGCAGTCGGCTTTCGTGATGTAGTGTTTGATACAACTGAAAAATATTGTGTTCTGGGTGAAGAATGGAAGTGCGGGAATTGATTATGGATAATCTGAGCCTATATTGTGATACTATAAAAATGATGTAATGAACAAAATTGAATTTCTTGCTTTGGAAAGAGGAGATATGTTATACTGTTTTATGTTGTGAAAGGCGGAAAACCAGGCTTTTGGGGAGGTAAAATAATATGCAGAACGAACAAATTGAAAAAGCAATTCCGTGGAATCCGTGGCATGGTTGTCATAAATGCAGCCCGGGCTGTCAAAACTGTTTTGTTTTCAATATGGACAAGCGGTACGGCAGGGATACTTCCGTCATAACAAAAGGTAAAACAACCTATGAGCTGAAAGACAAAAACTGCCCTGAGGGTTCTCTTGTGAAGCTTTGCTTTTCCTCTGATTTCTTTTTGGAGGAGGCAGATGAATGGAGAGATGGATGTTGGGATACGATTCGCCGCCGCAGAGATTGTATCTTCGTTTTAACGACAAAAAGACCGGAGCGTATCTGTCAGTGTTTGCCAAATGATTGGGGTGATGGCTGGGAGCATGTACATATGAGTATATCAATTGAAAATCAGGAAATGGCAGATAAACTTTCTGCGGGATGGTGAAAACATCGGTGCATGGAATCTAAAAAAGCAGATTGCCCGTGCTGAAGAAATCCAGCACGAACTTGAAGAAATGTTTTGAATAGATAAACAGGCTTCCATTTCCAACTTGTAGAACTGGAAAATATATATTTAAAGCGGAGGTAATGGTAAATGTGGATTGTGTTTGCCTTGCTATCGGCTGTTTTTGCAGCACTTACTTCTATACTTGCAAAAATTGGCATAGATGGCGTTAATTCCAATCTGGCAACAGCAATCAGAACAGTTGTTGTCGTTGCTATGGCATGGGGAATGGTATTCCTTACACATACACAGAAAGGACTTTCCGAAATAAGCCATAAAAGCTGGTTATTTTTAATCCTGTCAGGTCTTGCAACGGGTGCATCATGGCTTTGCTATTATAAGGCTTTACAAATGGGAGATGCCTCTAAAGTTGTGCCAATAGACAAACTCAGCGTAGTGATTACATTGATTTTAGCATTTGTATTCCTGCATGAGGAGTTTACAGTCAAATCTTTAATCGGTTGTATTTTAATCGGTGTTGGAACATTAGTAATGGTTCTGTAAAATGATAGTTTGGCTTTTCTATTTATGTTTCCACTTTCCGCGCAGAAAATGTGTCCATGTAATGATAAAGCTAAATCCCCAGCCCAAAAGTGTGTTCCACCAAATCATATGATAGCCCACGCCTGGAATCCCCTGAAAAAGATATGTAGTTGCCACACGAACCGTCAATGCGCCGGTAGCCACGAAAGTGGAAAACAGGGCATTGTTTGCACCCTGAAATAAACCCAATAATGGGAAGTAAGATGCAAACAACGGCAGGCAAAGTGCCACAAACCGCACATGGGCAGCACAATAACCAATAGCCTCCGTTCCCAATCCAAACGCAGTGACAATCGGTTTTGCAAAAATAAAAGCCACTGTCAGGATACAGACTGTAATTATTTCTGAGATTAATACCGTATGTTTTGCGCCCGTCTTTACCCGGTCAAGCCTGTCCGCACCAATATTTTGTCCTGTATAGGTTCCCTGCGTTGTCATCAGTGCGTTTGCAGGTAACGTCATATATGTCTCCACTTTCTGTGCAACGGAGAAAGATGCCGTCATAGCTTCACCATAGCTATTAACTGCTCTTTGAATGAAAACAAAGCCAAATGACACAATAAACTGCTGTAATGCCATAGGAAATCCCGCTTTCAAGGTCTGCCTTGCAAGCTGCCATTCAAAGGTAAATTCATTTAACTTCCAGCGAAACAAAGGATACTTCTTCATCATATAAATAATACCCACGATACAGGAAATGCCCTGCGCAATATCGGTAGCAACAGCAGCGCCGACCACTCCCATATTCATGTTATAAACGAATACAATATCCAGAACAACATTGATTACGCTGGCAACCAGCAGAAAATACAAGGTTGCCTTGCTGTCGCCAATTCCCCGGAGGATAGCGGCTACAATATTATATCCAAACTGAAACAGAAGCCCTGCCGCATAAATCTTGAAATAGGTATCTGCCATAGGGAGCAGACTGTCCGGTGTTGCCAGAATATATTTCAGGGCAAACCGGCTGATTACAATACCTGTTGCTGTAGCTAACACACCCATAGCAAGCATTACTAAGAGAGAAGAGGATGCCTGCCTGCGCATATCCTCCGTTTTGTCTGCCCCAAAAAGCTGGGCAATCAGGATACAGGCTCCTGCTGAAAAACCATTTGCCAACGCCAGAAAAGCCATTGTGAGGACACCGCAGGCGCCAACCGCCGCCAAAGGAGTTTCTCCGGCAAAATTACCTACAATGATCGTGTCCACTGTGTTATAAAGCTGTTGGAGCAGCAATCCCAAAAGTACTGGTACCATAAAAGACAGGATACCCTTCCACGGCGATCCTTCTGTTAATGATTTATTTTTCATTATCATATACCTCCTTATACTCAATCGTTATTTTATTGATTTGCCAAGTTTATAAGCCTTTTGCAGATAATCGCTTCTTTCTGTCATAGGGACTGTTCCGCATCCAAATCCGAGAATCATACCCTGATCCTTAAAGTTCAAATACTTACACAAAGTCTGATAGTGAGAGGAAATATCGTTCATCGTCCAATCTCTGTTATCCCATGCTGCTACAATCAATGCCGTTTTCAGCCCCTTAGCGGATAGTTGTCCATTAAAGCTGTAAAAACGGTCAATAACTGTTTTTAGCTGTGCAGACATTCCAAAATAATACAGTGGCGTTACAAGAACGACCATATCCGAGTCAAGTATCTGCTCTTTCAGTCCTGCCATATCATCCTTTTGACAGCAGGGACCTGCCATGCCGCAGACCTCGCATCCCAAACATGGATGCAGGTCTGCCCTTGCAGCATCGAATATGCTGACAGTATGTCCGTTTTCTCTTGCCCCGCTTATAAAGTTATCCGCCAGCAAATTAGATGAACCATTTTTATGCGGGCTGCTTTCAATTACTAATATCTTCATATTTGTTCTCCTTTCACATAGTCTGAATGCTTTACCACCAACCAAATAGACTTTTTCCAATTTCAAGCTGTTCGATTTCCCGCATTTCATCAACTTCCAAATCAAAATCTAATACAGCAAGATTTTCTTTCATGTGTTCAGGGTTAGTGCTTTTAGGAATTACCATAATTCCCTGTTGAAACAGAAAACGCAATGCAATCTGTGAAACACTTTTGTTGTGATGATTGGCAATTTCAACCAGTGTAGGATTCTGCCATATACCATTTTTCCCGCAGGCAAGCGGTGACCAGCTTTCATGTTTTGTTCCAATCTGGCATTCTAGCTTGCGGAGTTTTTTCTGTTGTCGGAAAACATGGGTTTCCACCTGATTGACTGCCGGAATCACTTTACAGTGGTTTACTAAATCCAAATACCGTTCCTCCATGAAATTGGAAATTCCAATAGCCCGTAATTTCCCATCTTTATAGGCAGTTTCCATAGCACGGTAAATTTCATACACATCCCCCGTAGGCTCATGGATTAGCAGTAAATCAATATAATCCATTCCAATTTTT